>JAJPXW010000101.1:318-5452 GCA_021205255.1 Burkholderiales bacterium | reverse complement strand
TGAGGCAGTTCCGGCCATTCTCTTTAATTCTGCAAATGGTCCAGCTGCTCTGGAATTTCCTGCTACAGACACCGAACTAATTCTAGAAAAGTACTTTCCAACTGCTTCTCTACAGGCTTCTTATCTGCCCTCTTTCCTAACCCCGTTCCTTACCGTTGTGAAATAAGCCAAATGAAAGCCTCAAAGATTCTTTTAGCTACCTGTATTGCAATTTCAAGCCTAATTGGCAATCCCACTAATGCTAGTGATTGCAACGGCAAGATTATTAATCCCATCACTGATGTCTGTTGGTCTTGTGTCTTTCCTATAAAGCTTGCAGGAGCAACTTTAGTTTCAGGTAAAAATCCCGATCCTTCAACGGATGCCAATCATCTTTGCATGTGTATTTCTGGCGCAAATATCACGATTGGTTTAAACATGTCCTTCTGGGAGCCATTAAGGACTGCCGAAATTGTGCGTCACCCTTATTGCTTTCCTTCTCTTGGTGGACTCAATCTCAATGTTGGGCTTCGAGCACCAGCGCATGGCCGAACTCCTAAGAAAACTGATGAATCTGGACGGTCTTCTTTCTACCAAGTTCATTGGTACTTTACCCCCTGGCTATTTGTATTGCAGGCCCTGCTAGATACGGCCTGTCTTGAGCAGAGCGCCTGGGATCTCGCTTATATGACTGAACTTGATCCTCTTTGGGACGATTCCGTTACGACTTTCTTCCTCAATCCCGATGTCAGTCTCTTTGCCAATATTGCAGCGAATTCTGCGTGTGCTGCCGATTGTGTTGCAGCTACCACGAGTTTGCCAAGCAAAACTCTGTACTGGTGCGGCGGATGTAATGGAAACATTTTTCCATTAGCTGGCTGGGTTGGTGCACATCTCCATTTACCGCAAGCTTCTTCTTTACTAGCAATGCGTTTTCTAATGAAACTGCATCGGCAAGGTTTGGAGTGGGCAGCTTACGGAGAAAAGGGACAATGCGGTCCTTATCTAGAACCAGTTATGGATAAGAGCGTCTATCGATCTCAAATGGTCTATCCCTCTCGCACTACTGCAAAAGTCGATGGTCGTTGCTGTTATCCAATCGGTGCTTCAACTGCTCTTTGGTCATCTGGAAAGACTTGGGCCGGTGGCGGTGAAGACGCCGCTTACCTTATTTATCGCAAACGAGATTGCTGTCAAGGCTCTGGCCTCTCTAGCTTATAAGGATCCAATATGAAAGCCACTCTGTTAAATCTAATAATCTGCTCAGCCACCTTCCTAGTATGCAATCCCGCCCTCTCTTCTGAAGAGGTTCTGAGTATTGAGGATCTTCTTAGCAACGCCCAAGAAATTCAAAGCCAAATGTTGGATGACAAAAGAACAGAAGCTTTTGTTCTTGTTTCGTTCTCCATGCCTGAGCAAAGTCTAAGACGTTTGGCGCAAGACGCTAAAGATGCCGGTATTCCATTGGTATTTCGAGGAGTGCCTTACGAAGACACAGTAGGAAAGGAGGGTTCGGAAGAATCGGAAGGACCGGAAGAAACAAAAGAAACGATGAAAAGTCAACAAGTACCACTGCTTAATCCCAAGTCTCTGAGCCAATTTGCAATCTTTACTGATCACGGAGTCCAAGTCGAACTTAATCCAGAAATTTTTGAGGAGCTTTCCGTAACTAAAGTTCCTGCACTGGTTATCAGAACTAATACGACAGCGAACCCATTCAATGACAAAGCCCAATGCAATAAATCCGATCCAAAAGAAAAAGTAGTCATCGTAGAGGGCGATGTGACTTTGGGCTACATGCTCGATTCTCTTCTTGACCGCACCGATGATGCTGGCCTAAAGGCTCAAGAACTCAGGAGGTTACTTGGAGGTCGCCAATGAAAAGAAATCCTCCATCTAAACACAAACTTCAGATTGGAATTGCAGCTGTTCTTTCAATGGCCATGTTGGCCAATCCAATAATGGCCAATGCCAGTTCTTCCAATACTGCCGTTTCCGTAAAGGCGAAATCAGCTTCTGGAACAACGCAAACCTCCAATAAGACACGAAGCGTTTCGTCGGATACACAAAGCGCTATGGACGCCGCAGCCGAATCAGCAAGTGAAGTCTCTATTAAAAGGCTTATTACTGAAGATGCGGCTACTAATGCTGTTCCTGAATACGGCTCTGATGTTTCAGATCTAGAGGGACTTTTCAATAAAGGTCAAGGCGATCTTTTGACACCAGGATCAGAAAAGGCCGATGGCTGTTTAGATAAAAATTCCTATGACTGCCAAGCGGTACAAGTTATTTACGACACGCAAAGTAGACCTTCATGGCCAGAATCAGATTTCGAAAGTCTTCTGACTGGTAGAGACAATGTGATTGCAAGTGCTGGCGACTCAGTACCTGGTCTTGAAGGCAGTATGGAAATATGCGACACCATCACTACTACGTTGCCAGCTCTGTACGACTACCAAGTTTGCGAGGAAAGCACAGGAAGCTCTTCGGAAAGTTGTTTTGAAGGCTGGATGGATAAGCTTGAAGTTACAACTCTCTTTAGTTGTATAGATCGTACCCAAAGTCTTATTTACGTTTCTTGCAAGCAACCCTACGTTACTTCAATAAGGAACTACACCTGCATTGAAGCACCAAGGCAATCTTGCTCAATGGGACAAGTCGTTTCCGTTGATACCAATTACGCTTATCAATGCAGCTCTCAAACCTATACAGATCAGAAGTACCGTTGCAATAAGGTTCTCAACATTACTGGCATAGGAGGCTGCACTGTTGGAGAGCTTTACGAAGCTGAAATCAATGACGATTCCGGTCTCGGAGAAGATCCATGTAATGGAGGTGACTCCATTAAATTAAGTTATCTCTGTTCGCAAGACGATACGCCAACTGTCCAGATTTCCACGAATTGGAAAGGTCAAACCGACTTCACTTTTACCGTCACAGCCGAAGCCTTTAACGAAGAAAGAGAATTTTCTAACTGCAAAGGAATTTGGAAAGGTTCGACTCGATGCACCGGTGCCAGTTGCATTACCCAAGTCACGATGGACGTCTACTACAAAAAGGACTCTTCTTATATCTACTCAGGTTCTCTTTCCAAAGTCTTTAGCTTCTCCAAATTCAATACCGAAGGGTCTGAAGAGTACTGGAAGCTGACTTGTGCCCTTGAAGAAGGTTATTCATTGGAGCAGTAATGAAAGCAATCCTCTCTCAATCATTCAAGTTGATCGGCATTTTGGCACTTGCTGTGGCTCTTTGCCCAACCGTGGCGAATGCCGAATGTCAAGAAGGCGAATACGTTTGTGTCGATGGTCCTGGCTATAAATACATTGAAGGAGTTGAAGTATGGCGTGAATGCTGGAACTATCAATTCCAGAAAGAATGTGGAGAGGAAGAGCAAGTTGATTATTGCACCGCTCTTTGGAATGAACCTCAATGTACTGCAGGTGGTCCTGAATGCCAGGTGTTTGATCTATCGGGTAAATGTATTCAAGAGACTACAACCTTTACTTGCACCACCCCAATTGAAAAGACTGAAGGCGTCATTGAACTTGACCGCACTTATACCATCGCTTCAAGCACCGATACTTCCGAGTGCAAGTCCTTTATGGATAACACAGAATGCTATGTCGCAAAAACAACTTGCGTTGAACCGGCAGGCATTCGTATTATCAATGGAGTCTCTATTAATAAGGAATCATGGAGAGAAGCGCGTGAATATGATTGCCTTGCTCCATGCTTATCGAATTCTTGTCAGACTTTAGATGCGGCTTCTGAATGCACAGCGATTTCCGATCCTGTTTGTGCCAATGAAACCGAAAGTGGCTGTCAATCCTATTCTGTTAATTATCGTTGCGTAAATTCCGGAGAAATCGAAGGAGAAGACATTTGGGAGGACACCTCGAATACTTCTCCTGGCTTCGACACTCTATCTTGCCAAAACGCTACTGCTGGCATGACTTGCAACCAGCTGAGCTTCTCTTGTACGGAAGAAGGTGGCACCAAAACTATCGATGGCCAGGAAATCACGGCCGATTGCTGGGAAAGAACCATTGAATATTCCTGTCGAGAAACTGTTGACGAAATGAACTGTGATGCACTTTCCAATACGGAAGAATGCACTCAGCAAAGTTCCACTTGTATCGATAAGGAAGGATTTAAATGCTATGCCTATCAAAAGGAATATCTATGCGTAGGGTCAAATCAACTCGAATTCGATAATGTCGACAAGTTAGAAGAGAACACAGTCATTGGTGATATTGAATGGTCGTCAGAATGTTCCTCGTTGGAACTAAACGCTAATTGCTCCGCGGCATCGACTGTCTGCGTTGAAGAAGGCGGATATAAGGAAATCAACGGCGAGCAAGTCTACAAGGACTGTTGGAAATACGAAACCAAATATATTTGCTCAAACCAATCTGGCAAGACTAACGATTGTGATGAACTGCAAGCCAATCCTAAATGCGTTCTGGCAGAAACTTCTTGTCTTATGCAAGACGATTCAGGTCAGTGCATAACTACTGCCTTTACTTATCGCTGTGAGGAAAGAGCCGAATCTCAAGAAACTGAAGTTATTTGTAGAGAAGTCAGTTGCCTTGATGGACTATGCACTGGAACTGACGAAGCCGATAAAGATCTCTCCTGGGTAATGGCCATTCTTGAAACTGCTCGGGAAGGTTCAGTCTATGCCGATATCGATGGCGCTGAAATCTTTAAAGGCAGTCTCAATAAATGCAGTAAGAAAATTCTTGGCTTTTCTTGCTGTGGCTCCAAAGTCAAATCCGGTAGTTCCAACTCCGAAGCTTTTGGCAAAATCCTTACCTTTACTGGTGATACCACCATAGAAGTCATTAAATACCTTGGCAGTCCCTATGTCTACGATGCTTTAAGTGCTTCGGATGCAACTTCAGGTCTACTGACCATGCTTTATGGAAATGCCACAAGTGGCATCTACAACCCGACACTTTCATTCTATGGATTCAGTATGACCTTGCAGTCGGGAACGATGTACTTCACATTTAATCCAGCTGCTTTTGCTCTTTCAGTAGCAGTGCAAATAGCCATGGAATATTTTCAGTGCGATCAAGACGAACAAGCTCTCATGCTAAAGAAAGGACAAAACCTTTGTCATTACGTCGGCACTTATTGCTCCAAGGGAGAG
>JAJPXW010000101.1:0-219 GCA_021205255.1 Burkholderiales bacterium | reverse complement strand
TCGGTTGCATTGAAAGAGCTGAATCCTATTGCTGTTACAACTCCAGACTGGCCAGGATTATTCAAGAGCAAGGAAGAGACCAAATAAATAAAAGCTGGGGCTCAGCTAAAAATCCTGATTGCTCTGGCTTCCTAATTGAAGAGCTTGAATCACTGGACTTCGAAACCATGGATCTTGGTGAATTTGAAGAAGAGATAAGAGCTCAAGCTGAACTTAATG
>JAJPXW010000151.1:4664-5456 GCA_021205255.1 Burkholderiales bacterium | reverse complement strand
CATATAAATAAACTCGCAAATCTAGATCTAAAGTTAAAAACATAAGCTTAAAATTTAATTATACATTTACAAAGTGATTTGCTGACAATAGTTTTCTATTTTAACTAAAGATACTCAGAAGCAAAGTTGAGTCGTACTTTAGTACTACTTGTTGGAACTTCTCTGAGTGAACTGATCATTTTTGAGACCCTGGGATAGAAAAAGTTAATAAATTCAAGAGCTGGCATATCTTGGTTAAGCAAAAATCATGTGAACTGTTTCGACTTAAAAATGGACTCTGCTTAACTTGCTCTCCTGGGAGACCTTCTTTGCTACGTAAAATCGTTAAACCAACTCGTTGCAAGCTTAAGAAATAGGGAATTCCAGAAGAGAATGTCAGGAAAAGAAGAGAAGATACGGAATTTAGTTCCGAATGAAAAAACGTCAAGTTCTCCAAGAAAAGGACAAATAGACCTCACGAATCCATTTGGGTTTCCACCTAATTTCATAGGACCACATCTATTTCACCCACTAGTAGGTGAAGCCTCTGAAAGAGCGAAAAGCTGGAAGTGTTGTCTGGATTTCGTAGTTCCGAAGTGCTGTGAGATGATAGAAAACGTTCCGCCCGATATCCTCTCTTTTCTTTCAGGTGCTCTTATTGCATCTCTAAGAAATAGCAAAAGAATTATTTTTGAGGCAAAAGCTTACCCCTATTTACAATCGACACTTGACATTCTCCAACCCTAAACCTGGAAATGTAAGGAGTGGGAATTCTGGAAGCCTTATTTCGTCAAGGAAAATAGGTCGCCGATG
>JAJPXW010000151.1:3709-4654 GCA_021205255.1 Burkholderiales bacterium | reverse complement strand
AAAACGGGCTCTTTGTACCAAAGAGGCCAGGTTTTGAAATTTCGGAAAATTGCCCTAATGAGCAAAGCATTTTTGCCGATTTAATTAGCGAGTGTGAATACAAAGAAATAGAAGAGTGCCCCAAGTCGGAAAATCAAAGGATTTACAGGCTTTTCCTTGAAACCATGCTTGCTAGGATTGGAGCCATAGGATTAATCCGGCTCTGGGAGCAAGCCCGCTTTCGTGAAATGAAATATATCTATAAACCTTATGAGCATAGAGACGAGGAATGGCTCTCTATTTCAGAAAGACCAGGCAATCCTTGGCATTATCCTTTACCTCCTAAAATTCCAGGCATTTATTTATATGTAACGACAAATTGGAAAGAGTAAAATCTTCCATTTGATCTAAAGGAGAAGGGTTTTCAAGACTCCCTATCTGTAGTGCTAAAGGAACCTACGGAGAAGGTCTTAGCCCAAATCCTTGAAAATTACCATGCAAGGCAAAATAGCGTATTCAAAAAGCGACAAGATGCTGCTTTAATTTTCACGCTGCCTAAGTGTTTCGAAATGATTAGCGGATTGCCTCCTGAAGTAATTTTCTCTTCATTAGAGATTCTACGGAATCAGCCAGACCCACTATCAGAAAACCTCTATTCCTATTATTTTGATCTGCTTTATCCGCTGGTGAAACCGTACGAATGGAGATGGAAAGAATTAGATTTCTGGTCTCCAATCTTTAAGGAAATGCAAACTGCTCCTAGCTTGGTGTATGTGACTGATTGCTGTTGCACCTATTCGGTTACGCCTGAATATCTAGTAAAAGCAATCAGCCTAGAGCAAGCAAAAACTTTCCTGCCCCTATTGAAGGAAGTTAAGAACGAGGAAGGATTCTTAAGGCACCTAAAAACCCACAACTTCGATTTCAAAATCCGGTGTCGGAATTTATTTATGGATGGGCTACTTC
>JAJPXW010000151.1:0-3699 GCA_021205255.1 Burkholderiales bacterium | reverse complement strand
CTACTTCCTCTTGAAAACTGCTCAGAAGCTAGCCGACAATCCATTTTCAAACTTTTCCTTTTTACTTTGATTATGAGAGTCAGGATTCAGATGAAGCGAATGCAGCTAGAGACTTTAGAAGCCGTAAAGTACTCCTTTTTTCAACCATTTTATCCGGATGAGGAGATGTGGCTTAAAGTAAGCGAAAGATCCGACAATCCTTGGTTCTATCCATGCCAACCTCGGATTCCAGGGCTTCAGCTTCTCTTTGAGATAGATATTCCAAAGGGTTTCTTCATGAAACTTAATACACGTTCTAGGTTGTGTCACTTCGCACCTAGTAATTCGAACCTTGTAAGTAATGGTTTGACTACAGGAAGAATATTTATCTAGAAAAGGAATGTAGGGCTCCAGCTAATTAGTTCGCCATATGAATTCTTTTAACAGAGCTGTCACTCCTCCTAGCTTGGAGCGTGAGATCTTTATCGAAGTTGGTTTGCCTGTGCACTCAAAGATACGGTGAGCTTTCCTTTTCTCACGAAAGAATAAATGCTTTTAAGAAGGCTGCCCCTAGAGCTCTTTTGAACCTTAAAGCCTAAAGGCTAAGCTCTAGACTTCACTGTCCTAAACATGATATGGACTACGAGGTCTAGAGCTTGTTTACAACCTTATGCTTTATGATGAGTGAAACTAGTCATCGTAAGGAGGGGATATGCCGGAAAAGAGCATCGGCCCTAGAAGATAAGGTTACAAAGTCAAGTGCTTCTTGTCACATTCGTTGAATTTTGCATTGAGCGTATTTTCAACTTCATCAAGATCTTTTGGAATTTCAAAGCCAGCTTGCCGCCAAATACCCTTGTACTGTCTTACATTGGCCTGTAAATTTTTAATATTATGGTTGAAACTGCAATCCTTCTTATTAATTTGGAGAGCATTTATCTTAGCAACCAGTTCTTTGTACGGCCACAATGGTCCTTCTTTAAACTGAGTCTGTTCGCCATGACCTCCCATAGCTGCTATTTTCTTTTGCATTTCATCAAATGCGGCCATGTACTTGCTCTTAGTGACGTACTCTCCCTTTAAGAATTTGTATGGAAGTTGATCCTGGTCAATACACTCCTCGTTGTAAGACTCAACTTTGGCCTTCAAAAGGTCTCCTTCGAATTGGTAGGGAGTGCGAGGAAAGTATCCCCTGGAGTAATCTTTGCAACTTTTTTCTTCAACCTTCAAAGAAGCAATAATGGCTTCCTCTTTACGGCATTCTTTAGATAGGCACTTGTCTTTTTTATTGGGGAAGTAGTGCTTGCTTTCGCACTGCTTGAAGTGATTGATTATTTTTTGATTGATCCCCTGGGTCAAATCTTCTAGCCAATTTTGGTTGCTTGGCTTAGTTATTGCCACTGTAGCAAGGTTAGAAAGATCATCTTCGTAGGCCGCTAAATTTTTACTAATCCCCTCAAAAGTTGCCATTGAGCATCCGTCTGTCGATATGGTAAGAGTCTCGATCTGATCGTCTATCTTCTTATTCATATCAATGCATTGTTGGGCAAGCGGTACATCCTTCTTTAGAACAGGAAGATCAAAAGCAGTCATGGCCGGATAGAAGTTAGCATCTATACACTGGTCTCTAAAACTCTTTACCTTACCCTCGACAAGATCCTTTTCATATCCAAAATCCCAAGTCATATATTGGATGCGGGAAAATTCATTTAGCTTGGTATCGCAGTCTTGTTGATTTACCTTAAGCGCAGCAACTTCAGTCAAGATCGTTTCACATCCGGAAGTTACGCAGGTATTAGGATCTGGTTTGAATAGGCCTTCATCGTAACACTGCTTAAAGTGCTTCGAAAGATCGGTGGAAAGGCCGCGAGCCATATCGTTTCCGGTCGCCTCTTTGCCTTTTTCTCCAAATTTACTGACAATGTCGCTAAGCTTGGTGAGAATCTCGGTGATGTCCTTGCGATACTTGGTAAGTTTCTCCATGGAGCAATCCTTAGCATCCATCTTTAACTTAGCGATATCCTTCTGCAAGTCTTGGCATTTACCTTGGATCCGGCAGTCCCACCATCCTAGTTTGGAGTCTCCAAGCCCTAGAGATTGCTTGATCATTTGGGCTGCTGTGCTGTCGGAGCATAATAAGAGCCCGCAGTATCCTGCTACTTCTTCTGCTTTCGTAGCCGTAATTGTCAATACAAGACTGGCCAGAATTGCGGTTGCTACTAATGTTCTTCTAATGACTTTGAGGTTTGTATGCATTTTTGATGTTGCGTCTTAAGTGTGGAATAGGTGGTTTTTGCCAACAAGAAAATGTCGGTATCAGCTCCACCCAACGGCAACATTATCCACTAATCAAAATACGATATTGATAAGGATTTAGGCTTTCATTACTAAATAGGGGACTTAGAAAGGAATTAAGAAGTAGGTTCCAGCTTGTAAGCTTCCACTGGTGCATTTTCAGGATTGTCTCTAGGCAAATAAATGATGACTCAATAAGAGAAAGAATTGAGAACTTGAAATGCCATATCCATAATCTGATTTGGCTTTGGCTTTTCGTCATCAATATGAAGCCTAGAAACAGCTTCAGCGTACATGAATTCCTGATTCTAACAACATCTTTTGCTTCAGAATATTTTCGTAAAGCACAAATTCCCCCAAGTTACCTTTAGTTAAAAATACTTTAAAAATCAAGTGAATGAAGGAGAGTCCAAAATTGCTATAAGTCATAAATTGACGGATTTTGGAAAATGAGCCATAGTAAGATGCTCAACTGCAAAAATCAATTACAAAGACAAACGGAACCTAAAGCCTATGTGACAAATATGACTAATCGACATCTCCTTAAGGTATTAGAGATAGTAGCATTGTGGCCAAATTTAAGAACTACAAGGACGGCAAATAAATGCTCCAATTAACCCGCAGAATCGCCTTTCTGGTATCAACTTTGTCCCTTTCTCTTGTTTTGCCTACTGCAGTGGCTCAGGAGACTCTAGGTGATACGACACCAAAAGCCATTCTTGGCATTGTGGTACCAGGTTATACAACCTTAGCAGAATTAGAAGAGACGCTTACAGCAAAAGGATGCAAATTCAAAGGGCCTTCTAAAAACTCTACTGAGGCCACAATCGAAATAGGAATAAATTGCTTTGATTTGCCTGGCAAACCCGTCATAGAAGCCGTTGCTCCTAGTTCCGATAAACCCATTCAGGCCCTAAGTCTGAATTTCCGCAATACGCAATTTGCTCCCTACGACTTCTACTACGAAACACTAATAAAAGCTTATGGATTACCAACAGCGAGTGTAGAAAACAAAAATATAAAAGGGGTCCAGTGGAATCGCTTCGACCGTGGCTTAGGAGTGGCGCTGGTTAAGAAGGAAAGCAAAGACCAGGAATCTCTACTCTTACTGTATGGTCTTGGTCCTGAAGCTCAGGCGCATTGGAAAGAATTTTCGCAAGATCTATTTCCTGAGCCTACCAAAGACAGCGAGCTTCTTTGACGGTCACAAAAGCAATTTGCTCTTATCTTTTAGCATGCGAAATTAAAATTCTGGATATGATACTCAGGACTTATTATTTTTGAGCATTAATTTAGGATAGGTTATCGAAATTGTCAATTTGGCTTGCATAATGTTTTCTATTCTGAAGAAATCTGTCTAAAGTGCTACTCTTTTGATTTTCGCAGGGAATGGAATATCTGTAAAAAGATAATATGACAATACAT
>JAJPXW010000121.1 GCA_021205255.1 Burkholderiales bacterium | reverse complement strand
AGGAAGGTACATGCGATGCGCAAGAATATATTCCTGCACGCCTTTGATTAATCCAGGAATTTCTTCTGAGCGTTCCGGTTCTTGATAAAGCTTGTCTCGGATTTCGGAGGAGGAAACTGCCGGTGGCGTTGTATCGCATAAATAGATTCTTCCATGAGGAACAAAATCTTTTGCGTCTTTGAACTTCATAACCGGCCATCTTTCTTTATAGGGATCCTCGAATGATGCTCCTTCTCTCTTGAATAGCACTAAATTGACTAGCTCAGGGAAAAGCTCCCACTGCACCCAAGTCCCTAGATTGTTCCATTGGTCAGTTCCCATGATGAAATAGAGCTCAGCATCATCTCCGTATTCTTTTCTATAGGCGTACAGAGTATTAATCGTATAGGACTGACCTGCTTGGTCTAACTCGCGGGTATCTATTTCAGCTGGACAATTCGTATCTTTAACAGCCAGCCGAAGCATATCTAGACGTTGCTGATCGCTTGCTCTTGCCGTCTTTTGCCAAGGACGTGTCGGAACTAGGAAAAGCTTGTCTAACTGAAGCTGTTTTTTTGCTTCTTCGGCCATCAAAAGGTGACTAGTGTGTACAGGGTCAAAAGTACCCCCAAGTATGCCGATCCTCATTCGCTAAAATCCTTATATTGTCTCGACCACTGAAATTATCTTCTTTATAGCGCCATTGGATTTTTCCGCTCCAAAAAGGCCAATCTGCGATTTTTTCTTGGGTTCGTCTTTTTGACTAAACCAGAAAATCCAATCGGAGTCTTCTGGAACTTCCGAAGGTTTAAGACTTCTGTCTTTTTCGAGTTCCCTAACAGGTTCGTTTATGTAGATGGAAGCTACTTTGACGTTGCTATATTCAAGCGGTAACGCCGGACAAGCCACCTCTCCATTAGGCACCGCTTCTAGCCTAGCTTCGGAAATTTCACCTCTTCTGCCTAGCATTAGCCAAATATTTTGGCGAGCAGTCGTTTCACTTAAATCCTTCATCTGTCCTCTAGAGTTCTTTTCCACTATAGGAGCCGAAAAGCATAGGAAACCTTCCCTAGCAGGTGTGAATTGAAGCTCCCCTCCTACCGTTTGGACAACTGTGGAAAGCTTTGTTTTACCCAGAGTGATGTCGAAATCTCCAAGAGAGACGTTCTGGCCTGGATGCTCAGTTCTATCGATGGTCGGTCTTAAAAAAGCGCTGGGATAGCTAAACGGCAATGGCAAGGTTGCCGGCGTCATCGGCCGGCCGGTCCGCATTTCCGTTTGCGCATAGGAAGTAGTTAGGCAGCCAATCCCGCAAATTGCAAGAAAAACTGCCAAGCTAATGCTCTTAATCATTTTTCAAGGGCCCTATGGCCAATATCTTCTCTCTTCTGGCAGCCATTGAAGTGAATTTTATTTGCCTGTTCGTAGGCTTTATCTCGTGCTTCTTGCAGAGTCTCCCCTAGCCCTACTACACAAAGCACTCTGCCACCGGAGGTAACGGTTTTACCATCTGCCGTTTTTTTAGTGCCAGCATGGAAAGTCTTTGAAGAATCATCGCTCTCTGGAATTCCAGAAATCTCATCGCCTTTGCGAGGGCTAGTGGGATACCCTTCAGCCGCAAGCACCACTCCTAATGCCGGTCTCTCGTCCCATTCTGCAGTTACCTTATCTAGGTTGCCGGAAATACCCGCATTAATTAAGTCAGCAAAATCGCTTTTCAGCCGAGACATAATTGGTTGGGTTTCCGGGTCTCCGAAGCGGCAATTGAATTCCAGGGTCTTAACTGTAGGTTTGCCTTCTTTATCTTTGCCAATCATGAGGCCGGCATACAGAAATCCAGAAAACGGGATTCCTTCTTCTTCCATTCCTTTAACAGTTGGAAGAATGATCTCATTCATGACCTTGTCGTAAATTTCTTTTGTTACGACAGGAGCCGGAGAATATGCACCCATTCCACCGGTATTTGGACCTTTATCCTCATCAAGCAGTCTCTTATGGTCTTGACTGGTTGCCATTGGTAGGACATTTTTCCCATCGGCCATCACAATGAAACTTGCTTCTTCGCCGTCTAGGAATTCTTCAATTACGACTTTTGAGCCAGCGCTGCCAAATTTGTTTTCAGCCAGCATGAAATCAACAGCTTGATGAGCTTCCGGCTCGGTCATAGCCACTACGACACCTTTCCCAGCAGCTAGGCCATCGGCTTTAATCACGATAGGTGCGCCTTTTTCCTTAATGTATTGGTGAGCCGCATCGACATCGGTAAATGTCTGGTACTCCGCTGTAGGAATGCCATGGCGCTTCATGAAGGACTTGGCGAAATCCTTTGAGGATTCCAGCTGTGCACCTTCTTTCGTTGGGCCAAAGATTTGCAATCCCTTGCTTCTAAAGAGGTTCACGACCCCAGCCGCAAGAGGGGCTTCTGGCCCTACTAGAGTAAAGTCGACATCATGCTTTTTAGCAAACTCGGCAAGCTCTTCCATATCAGTCAATGGAAGGTTTTCCATTTTTTCTTCGTCGGCAGTTCCTGCATTGCCCGGTGCCACATAGACTTTAGTAACTTTAGGGGATTGCGCTAATTTCCAGGCAAGGGCATGCTCCCTGCCGCCACTTCCAATGACAAGAATTTTCATGTTTAAGTTCAGACTATCTGTTTATTCTTTATTCGATTACTGCAGTGGTATAGACCTCGGATACATCGTCAAGATCATCGAGGGCGTCAAGAAGCTTCTGCATCTTTTCGCCTTCTTCGCCTGACAAAACAGTTTCACTGTCGCTCTTCCAAGTTACTTCGGCAACTTCAGGTGTCCAGCCTTTAGCTGTAAAAGCTTCATTTAATGCTTCGAAATTCTGTGGATCGCAGACAACTTCAATTGATCCGTCTTCATCCTTAATTACGTCGTCGGCACCAGCCTCAAGACCTACTTCCATTACTTCGTCTTCACTAAGTCCAGGAGCAAATAAGAAATAGCCTTGATGTTTGAACATGAAGGAGACGCTTCCATCAGTACCGAGGTTGCCTCCATGTTTACTTAGGACATGGCGCACATCTGCCACAGTACGAGTTCTATTGTCAGTGGTGCAATCAATCATTAAAGCAGCGCCACCGATTCCATATCCTTCATAGCGAATGGCTGCGTAATTGACGACTTCAAGCTGACCGGTTCCCTTAAGGATGGCATTGTTCACTGTGTCTTTAGGCACATTGGCCGCTCGTGCCTTAAGCATTGCAAGGCGCAACCTAGGATTCGCACTGGCGTCTCCACCGCCAAGGCGTGCTGCTACGATGATTTCACGGATAAGCTTAGTCCAGACGTTGGAGCGCTTTGCGTCCTGACGTCCCTTTCTATGTTGAATATTGGCCCATTTGGAATGACCACTCATTTGAAAGCCTCTTTAAATCTCTTGGGATATTTCGTATTAGTTATCGAGCATTTTAGAGAAAATGGAATTGCATTTAGATATCCAACGGTAATTACAAGCACTTGTTCACTTTTAGGAAGCAGAAAGCGGTTATTAATCAATGGCAATTGATCAACGCCTGGAATTTACATGCCTGTCCTCAAAGAGATTGCAACAAGCATTGTCTGTCTAATTGTGTTGGTACTAAGCAAGCAAACAGTGGTCTTGTTGTCCATCTTCAGAAGTCTGTTCATTTCTTGAAGAACTTTCCAAGGTAAGTTAGCGAGCTTGTTTTATTTCAAGATGAGAGTGTCATCACATTTTTAAGCATCCAAGTTAGGTCCCCTCGCTTAACACTGTAGTAGGAACAAATAATATTTCAGAAGGAGAGAGGCTTCGTATATCCTAGAAAAGTATTCGACAAAATTTAGTCGAAGCGTGGAGAATACCGATTTTTAAAGGATTGGGATGAAAGTCTAAACAAATTTTTAGAAAGGAGATATTTTGGTAAGATTGTAGTAGGAATCAATAATCTCCTGCTACCGTTATGAAAATTGCATATAAGCAACAGAATGGGATTTCGTATGCCTGCGTTATGCAGTCTGTGAGAATAAACGGCGTCCCCAGAAATCGTGTCGTTCACTATCTTGGCCGTGTACTCGATAAAGACAAAGGAATTTATAAAAATAAGGAAAGAGGGATATTTCGCTACGAGATTGAAACGGATCAATTTTCTGCAGTTCCTGAAGAAATAGATGTTCCAAAACGAGTTAGAGACGAGGAAAGTAAAAAGCCTATCCTTAATTTTGGAGATGTTTTTCTTATTGACGAGGTAGTTAAGAGCTTGGAGTTAAATCAGCTTTTCGAATCGTTTCCAACGAAAAGCCGAGACTCTATCCATGCTCTAGTCTTGTTTTATATCCTCACCAAGTTAAACAACAATTGTGCCGAAAGCTGGCTAAGAGGAAGTTTTGCAAGAATACTTTATCCCAATGCTGATTTAAGGCCAGTAAAGGTAGAAGAATTGCTTGATTCAGTCGGCGTGGATGAAGTTCACGCAAATTTTATGAAGGCCTATATCGGTTTAATACGGAATAGAGAGGTCTTGAACGACGTGGTTTCAATTGGTTGTTTAGCAAGCCCCTATAGTCCGCACTTGCCTTTAAATGCGATAAAGATTGCCAATGGCAAAATTAATCGACAAATACGTTTGTTCTACATGCTTAATGGAAAAACGCATGAGCCTATTTATTTCAAGTTTGTTCAGGGCGATGCCCTTGACCCCACAAATCTCACTAATCGTATCGAGAATTTTGCTTCGTTTGGAATAAAGACCGATTTGCTATTTCTGACTGGAGGCCAGATTTCATTCGAGGAGCTTACACATATCTATAAGCACGACATTCCTTTTTTCACTAGATGTCCGAATTCGACAAGGTTTTTCGGAGAATTTTTAGAAAAGCACTTGGAGGAAACTGAAACCGAAGAGAATCTGAGAGTAAGGAAGGGGAAGTTCCGTGAAGGTTCTCTAATTTACCTAAAGCAATTTAAAGCTACTTATTCTGGTATTCCTCTGTATTGCTATCTTGGCTTAGATAAAGAAAGGCAGGCGGCCGAACGGCAAAAACTGATATTGGAATATGAAGGAGAGGGTAGTCCTAGAGAAAAGTCTGCTACCACACTTAGTGGAAAATTAAGCAGCACTGGCGCTTTCATTATTCTTTCCTCAGTCGACATACCCACAGACACAGTAATGTCTATCTATTTTTTGCGACAAGAACTGGAAAAAGTACTAGGCGTTAGATTTGAATTCGACCCTTTTACTCCGCTAGTAGTTCGTTCAGAAGCTACGCTTAAGGGCTATTTGCTTATGCTCTTTATTGCTAATATCTTCATAAGGCAGTTGCAGAAAAAATGCGACGACCTCATATGGCCACTCGAAAAAGTTTTAGTGGAATTGGGGAATCAAAAAGCTCGAGTTGTGAATGGGGTAGTCGTTCCCGATGATCCTAGTAGCGTACAGCGTACGCTATATAAAAGATTTGGTATTACGGTGCCAAAAGGCATTCCTCTTAATGAATAGAAAC
>JAJPXW010000164.1:791-5479 GCA_021205255.1 Burkholderiales bacterium | reverse complement strand
TCCCGAGAGGAACATGAACAGTTAGGCTTTACAGTTACTGTGATAGGTCAGACAAAAGACGAAGTCCAATCCAGAGACGGAATACGTATAGCTACGATAAATAGAGTTAAGGGACTTGAATTTAAAGCCGTATTTATTGTGGGGGCTGAGAAAAAGAATATTCCGCTAGGCTTTCTGGTCCATCATCCTGATCCTCTTCTAGCAAAACAGAATGAGCTTCATGAGCGCTCGATTTTCTATACAGCCTGTTCAAGAGCTAGAGATAACTTATTTATAACTTCCTCTGGAAACAGTGGCAGGTATATGGAAGCTGTCAAACACTATCTCGATTCACAGCAGCCAGCCTGTAATGAAGAGATTGAAGTTGTCAAAGAAGTTCAAGCCTAATTATTGGGATTCTCTATCTCCACTAGGTACAGGAGAATTATTGAAGTTAGCCACAAGAGGAGATAAGAACTGGAAATGAAGGAGGCTACAGAGTTTAGCTTCGAATCAGTTCTTGAACTTTGCTTGAAGTTCTCTTTGAAACGGAAAACTGAAGTAGTAACGGAGCTTGCTCTCGATCCTACTGAGGCAGGCTCAAAAAGGCAAAATGAAGAGAGTACTGCTGAGTTAGAAACTATTTTCTAGTACATGTAATCCGCCGGAAGTTCAAGCTATCCGACGGATTTTTTCTTATTGGCTGACATCGTCAATAGGATCAAAATTCAGGATAATCCTAGACGGCATTTCGGCTGGCGCTGGGGGTCTTGGGAACGGATTGCACTGAATGATGGCGCGCTCTACAGCACTGTCATATCCACTAGCTCCGCTTGATTTCAAAAGTTTTGGTGTGCTTGTCTGTTGGCCTTTTGCTGAAAGGCTAACTTCGAACTGAGCAACGTATTGGCCACGCTTAGTGCCAGCTGGTGGTCTATAAGTAATGTTTGGTCTGATGCAAGCTCTGATCCTATTTTCGAACTGAGACTGCTGGAAACTGGTCATACCTCTACCGCCACTTCCTCTGTTCTCAGCTCCGGCTTGTGCACCGATACGTGCAAGGGCATTTGCTCTACGGCGCTGTTCTTGCTGTTGTTCTTGTTGCTCGGCTAATTGTCTTTCTCTTTCTTCCTGGGCCTTACGTGCTTTCTCTTCTTCTTGGCGTTTTTGTTCTTCAGCTTTTCTTTGCTCCTCGGCTTTACGCTGTTCTTCGGCTTTACGTTGTTCCTCAGCTTTTCTTTGTTCTTCAGCCCTACGTTGCTCTTCGGCTAGGCGCTGTTGCTCCTCTTGCTGACGGCGAAGTTCAGCGGCTTCCTTTTCTTTCTGAATTCTTCTTTCTTCAGCACGTCTTGCGTCTTCTAATGCCTTTTGCTTTTCTTCGTCAGCTTTTTTCTTAGCTTCTCTTTGGGCATTCTCTAATGCGATTTCAGGATCTTCCAGCTCGGCAACCTGTTGCTCTACATCAGTTCTAGCAACTGGAGGCGGAGGAGGTGGTGGTGCTGGAGGTGTAGGCGGTGACGGAGGTGGAGGAGTTGGTTCCGGTTCTGGTTGTGGCGGTTCGGGAGTTGGTTCAGGCTCAGGTTCTGGCGCAGAAGTCTCTGGTTCAGCTTGAGCCATTTCAAATTGATCCCCAGATCCCCAAAGTTCGGCGTATACAGGACCCATAGGCTGTGATTTCCATTGGATTGCTACCATTAGGAAACCAAACAGCACTCCATGGGCTATGAGTGCCAAACAGAAGGCGATGCCTAAGAAACTACCTGCAGATTCGTTGTTAGGCTGATTAGGGGAAGTCCACTGCATTACCTAGCACCTTGCTCCACTTCTAAGGAAAGTCCAACTCTGTTGATGTTGGCTTTCTGCAACTGTCTCATTACATCAATAACTTTTTCGTAAGCAACAGTTTTGTCAGCTGCGATGACTACCGGTATTTGCTCACCCTGTTTCTGCTGAGCCTCTACTTCAGCTACTAAAGATGGAAAGTCAATTGGCTTTATCCCATCTTCAGATTTAAGAGAGAGTCTTCCATCTGGCATCACTATTACTTGGACGACTTTATCCGGCTGGCGAGCTGCCTTTTGGACTTTAGGTAAGTCCACCATTGAAGGATTTACGTAAGGAGCCGCTACCATAAGAATCACCACCATCACGAGCATGACGTCGATGTAAGGAACGACGTTCATCTCTGCCAGTAGTTTCCTTCTGCTTTTAACTGGTCCCGTTGCCATTTAAAGCTCCTATCCCTGGCGATTAAGAATGTTCTGGAATTCTTGCATGAAGCTTTCATACTGAATTGCCAAGCGATCAATAGAGTAAGCAAAGCGGTTGTAACCAATTACAGCAGGAATTGCAGCAAAAAGGCCGATTGCAGTTGCAACCAAAGCTTCAGCAATACCTGGCGCAACGACAGCTAGTGAGGCGCTCTCAAGATTTCCTAAACCTGTAAAGGCGTCCATAATGCCCCACACTGTACCGAACAGGCCTATGTAAGGAGATACTGATCCTACAGTTGCTAATAAACTAAGACCGGCTTCCAAAGAATCTTCTTCTCTTTGGAAACGAGCTTGCATGGCTCTTGCGATGCTATCGATCATTCCAAAGGTTTGTGTTTTTCCTTCTTGTTTGGCTTGTCTTGATCTCAAGTACTCAGTCATGCCTGAAAAGAAGATGCCTTCAAGAGGTCCTACGGAAGTCCGGCGCTCCGAAGCACTTTCATAGAGCTTATTAAGGTCGGCTCCGCCCCAGAACCGCTTGTCAAAGTTCTTGGCCTCTGAGCGAGCTTTGGAAATCTGGAACCATTTCTGGAAAATGATCGTCCAGCTTGCTAGAGAAAAGATAAGGAGAATGGCCAAGACAATCTGTACGACAACGCTGGCACGTGTAATTAATGTGATGATTGATAAATCAGCAGTCGCTTCCATAGGAAACCTTCATTTGTTAATTATCTAAGTTGGTCATTCTTGCCAACAATTCTTCGGGCATTGCCTTTGGCTTATGCGTTTTAACGTCCAGGCAGGCGCACTTAACTCTTGCAGTGACGATCTTTTCGTCTCCTCTATAAATTTCCTGTTCGAAGACAATGGTCGCTTTACGGTGTTCGCCTACTTTGCTCCTTACTTCAAGGTCATCTTCAAGAAAAGAAGATCTATGGTATTTGATATTGACTTCAATTACCACAAAAAGGAAGCCATCCTCTTCGGTCATTAGTTTTTGTTGACCTGCACCTAAAGCTCTTAACCATTCAGTGCGAGCTCTTTCAAGGTATTTAAGGTAATTGGCGTAATAGACAATTCCAGCGCAGTCCGTATCTTCATAATAGACGCGGATGGGCCATGTAAAGTAACTATTCTTCTCCATAGCAGTTAGAGGTAAATCTTATTTTCCGAGACTTGGACATAGCAAGCTTCTTGATGTAAACCGTCAGATTATAAGGAGGCTAATCATAACCGACTTATATCCAACTTCCTAACAACTGGACCTATAGAGTTTCACCCATCGTAGACTTTCGGCTTGAATTGCCTCTTTTGTAGGGCACAGTAATAAAGTAGTTACAATTTTGAGGATAGCGTAACTAAAACAAGTCAGATTAGTAAAGTGATTTACTGAAAATTGTCTAAGTAAACACCCGAGATTTAAGAATTCAAACGGTAATTCTGGCTTATGTGATCTTGTTCGCTTGTAAAACTAATAAGGTCAAAGCGATTCGATTCAACTTCGAATCTGACTTCCAAAAAGGCGTGGTCAGGCGAAGATAAGTCTATTTGAGACTATTCGCTTAAGCTATTAGCCCTTTTCTGTTTTAATGAATAATTGTAATAGTTGGCAAGTACATACAATCAACTCATGTAACTGACTGAATAGGCTTGAAAATGAATATCTCCTCGGATTTTCTCATAATTCTTGTAATTGTTATTGTGGCACTTTGCCTTTTGTTCTATATAGTAAAACTGAACCGGAAAAAAGGTAAAGAGCAGATTGTCCAACAGTCCCATCAGACTGAAGCGCCAAAACCTAGCTCGGCCCAAGAGAAAGGTGAGAAAGCGAAAGAAGAGTCAACTAATGTTATCTGCAATTCAGAAAAAGTCTTGTCTGAAATTGAAAAGGCAGGGGGCTTAGATGAGTTTCTGGACCACGAGAATTCGTGGTTGGAAAAGGACCATCTTATTGATCGTGCAAAAGAAGTGAATGAACGGCTGCTTCTAATCTTGAGTGATCATTACATAGACACGGGGACTCTGCCTCCTTTTAGATTTAAGGAATTGTTTCCTCAACCTGATCGTATCATCCTTGGTGTTGGTGAACACTTTGTGTTCGGGCTTCCTGCCGTGCAGATAGTAAAGGGGACGATAAGAAGGAATGGAGAATTTAACCCTACGGGTGAGGAAAACAAAACTGTCTATGTAACCAATAAGGCGTTGCATATATGGGGTGGTCCTCTCTTGCTGCTAAATCATTTGACAACTCTTAAATTCGACAAAGATCACAATATGGTCTTTCTCAAAATGAAGGAGAATTCTACAGCTTATGGCATCGTGGGTGACCCTAAGAAATTGGAACACCTATACAAAGCCCTTACGGCCAAGTGGCCTTCTACACCAGATTCTAAATAGCGACGGAATTGACGCAATTTTGGAAAGACCGCTGCCATTTTGGTCTTTCCTTTAGGCAAAGAGACAGTAAATGGAAACTAAAACTCATAGAGAAAGGTT
>JAJPXW010000164.1:0-781 GCA_021205255.1 Burkholderiales bacterium | reverse complement strand
GTCCTGACTGAACCTTCTTTGTCTAAAAATATTGGATGCAGATTTTCAATTACAAAACTCATAAGTAGCGGAAAGTAAGAAAAGTTATCTCATAAGCTTTCTTAGAATTAACTACTAACTTAACGGAAATCAACCCGTCCTTTATAGAATCTGTTCTTTAGAAAAGAGAGATTAAGAGTTCCATGTATTTTCCATGGACCTAATTTATTGGTATGAATGGAGCAAGAGGTAGAAGCTTTAGCTTTCATCTAGACATTATTTGTTTTGTTTCCTCTAAGAGAATCCTCGAATAGTACGCAAGAGATTTGGTTTTACCTCTTTAACTCACTTGCATTTGAAGGATAGGTATTTAGTTAATAACTTTCTATCCAAAGATACATTTGAGCCTACAGACAAGCCAAACGCCTCACAACACTTTCCAATAATCCAAAATTATGCTTGGCTTATGTATAAGTTCAGGAGATATCTTTAAAGAGATTAGACAATACTACGACGTATGCTTGAAAGTTTGTGATCTTTACTGAAGACAAAGCGTGTGCATGTCTTTGAGATTTTAGTAAGGTAAAGCTCGATTTGCTTACTTACAAAAGATCTGTGACCGAAACGAAAAAATCATAGTTCAGAAAAAAGGAATCCAGGTTCCATAGTTGGTAGCCCCAGATTATAAGTAACGAAGCTAGCAGGATTAAAGCCCGTAATATGTAAGCAACAAAGCGTAGTTAATTTTAAATTTTAGCCTATAAACCCACAATGCAAAATCTTAGCATACCCAAGAATAAAT
>JAJPXW010000210.1:1207-5499 GCA_021205255.1 Burkholderiales bacterium | reverse complement strand
GCCTTTGGTTTAGGTACTTCTTAAATCTTACTTTGCAGCAGTCGCATCCTTTTCTGCTTTTGGAGTTTCAACTACTACTTCTTCGGCAGTAATGTCGCACTTCTCTTCAGGTTGATTCGCACCTCTTGCCGCGGCCATCTTATTTGCAAAATCAAGAAGCATGGTTCCAAGTTTCCGACAAGCACTCTCCGCTAAGCTAACACGAACGTGTGCCTCGTGATTCTTTGCGTCTTTAGTTCCGTCAGTAGTATCAAGCACTACTTTGGGTTCATGCTGATAATCGTTTTTATCCAGCTCCATGGCAAGACGTATAAGTCCACCGCAACCTAATGTCCTAATTCTTTCCGGCTTTTGTTCCTGTGCCATATGGCTACCTCCTTTGCAATCCTTAAATACTGTTTCCAAACTCAGTTGGATTTTTATCGAGCTAATAGATTTCAATAAAATAAATTCAAATCTCTATTTTCGAACGTTTGGCATTCTCAATCGAGAAAAAGCACTGTGCTATATCAAGCGCATTCCCCCTAGTGTAAATGAATTAGCGCAACTACTTAATTTTTAACCTTTTCTTAATCATTCAGACCTTTTCTTCTACAAAAGATCCTATGCGACTATCCTAATGGATGACTTCTAAACCAGCGAAATATAGCCGTCCTTTTGGACAATAGAAAAGTATATGGCTTCCATTTACGTTTTGAAAAACACATGAAAAAGTGGATGGCTCTAACAACTGTTATTATCTGTTTGCACAATCAAGCGCACCCTGGATTCAACAACGACTAGGGCTACAGGCCTTAATTTACAACTATCCAATTTTTAGGGACTCTGCGATAAGTACTCATGACTGACAATACCCAGACTGCAATAAAAATTCTTCTTGAAGATAACGGTTTAACTCTTCAAAACCTCGAAACGGCTTTTGCTGGCTTTTCAGGCCGCGAAGTCGACTATGCCGACTTCTACTTTCAACGAGTCGTCAGTGAAGGCTATGTAATAGAAGAAAGCATGGTGAAAACTGGACTCTATAACACCGACATGGGTGTTGGAGTTAGGGCTGTCAGCGGTGATAAAAGCGCCTTGGCCTATTCGGACGAAATTTCCTTAGACGCGTTAATGAATGCAGTAGAGACTGTGAAAGTCATAGGATCCGCTTCAGAGAAGCAGTCTGTTATTAAATTAGAAGGAAAGAAA
Source organism: Burkholderiales bacterium (assembly GCA_021205255.1). Lineage (GTDB taxonomy): Bacteria > Pseudomonadota > Gammaproteobacteria > Burkholderiales > Burkholderiaceae_F > JAJPXW01. Next base: position 4,308 of record JAJPXW010000210.1, on the reverse strand, counting down.
CCTCCTCAACCGCTTTATCAGCCAGTGAATCCCGTAGAGCATCACGAAGCCTCAGCCAAGATAGCTTTGATTAAATCCCTAGACGAGAAAGCCCGCAAGCTTAGTCCACTTGTTACACAGGTAGTAGCTAGCGTAAACAGCGTCGATGAAGTTGTGCTCATCGCAAAAAGCGACGGTACAGTGGTTGGCGATGTCAGACCATTAGTGCGCATAGGTATTTCCGTTATTGTTGAAAAGAATGGAAGAAGGGAATCTGGACGCTCTGGTGGAGGCGGAAGATTCACATTAGATTGGTTTACTCCAGAAAAAATTGATCAATACGCCGAAGAAGCTGTGAAATCAGCATTACAAAGTCTGGAAGCTACTCCTGCACCAGCTGGTTCGTTCCCAGTCGTGCTAGGACCAGGTTGGCCGGGAGTCCTCTTGCACGAAGCCGTTGGCCACGGTTTGGAAGGCGACTTCAACAGAAAGCAAACCAGCGTTTTCGCAAATAAAGTCGGCCAACGAGTTGCTGCTCCCGGAGTGACCATCGTCGATGACGGTACCATTCCAGATAGGCGAGGATCCAGGACTGTCGATGAAGAAGGCAATCCCTCTTGCCGTACGGGGCTAATTGAAGACGGCATGCTTAAGAACTGCATCCAGCACGAATTAAATGCCACCTTGATGGGCTTGCCACTCACAGGCAATGGAAGAAGAGAAAGTTTTGCGCATCTTCCACTTCCACGCATGACTAATACTTTCATGCTTAATGGCACCATGGATCCAAAAGAAATATTGGAATCCGTCGATTACGGTATTTTTGCCCAGAATTTCGCCGGTGGACAAGTAGACATCACGAGCGGTCAGTTCGCCTTCACAATGAATGACGCCTGGCTAATTGAAAACGGAAAGCTCACAGCTCCAGTAAAAGGCGCAACACTTATCGGCAGTGGTCATGAAGCATTACTAAAAATAAAGATGATTGGCAACGACATGGCGCTTGACGGAGGAATCGGGTCTTGCGGGAAAGACGGTCAAAGTGTTCCTGTCGGTGTTGGAATGCCAACTCTTAGGATTGATGGATTGACTATCGGGGGTATTTCCTAAAGGAAATCTATTATTTTGCTAAAGTCCATGGGAATCCCCTTTATGGAAAGCTAGGGGTTCTCACGTAACTAACTCCTTTAAGCTAAGACACTGCTATAAAAATAAATGTGTCTTGCGTTACTGCATATGAGTATTGCCTAACAAACTTTTACTTTTTCAATGCATAATTATGGATTAGCCAAAGGAAGGTTTTGAGGTTATATCTTGAAACACTTATTCAGATTCATGACTCCTATCGTATGGATGACGAAATTCATGCTAGGAGCCTATCCGCAGTGGATAGGGTGCGCACCCGAAAAGAGGCAGAGAATTTACTTCGCCAACCATACGAGCCACTTGGACACCGTCGTTATTTGGTCGGCTCTTCCAGAAGAGCTAAGAAGCAAAACGAGACCTGTGGCCGCTAGGGACTATTGGCAATCCGGTATTCGACGAAGAATTGCAGTCGATGAGTTAAATGTAGTATTGATTGACCGGCGCAGACCTGAAAATAACAAGGATCCTATGGAGCCAATGAGGGAAGCTCTAAGAGAAGGTAGTTCTCTAATTTTGTTTCCGGAGGGCACAAGAAAGCCACAAGCTCTTCCTGGTCCTTTCAAAAGTGGAATTTGGAGACTGCATCACGAATTCCCTGACGTAGAGCTTATCCCCGTCTATTTGGAAAACCTCCATCGAGCCATGCCAAAAGGTGCTTGGTTACCAGTCCCCACCACCTGCTCAGTTCGTTTTGGCAAGCCCTTGCAAGATTCGCCCAATGAACCAAAGGAACTTTTCCTTGAAAGGGCCCGAGCCGCTGTCATAAACCTCGCAAGAGAACTCTAACATCATGATGCGACTTGATTTTTCTGTAGAGGAAGCCTACTTTACAGTCCTTTCCGTCCTGATCGCACTTTCTATTGTCGGGACCTGGATCGGAAGTTATTTGGCTAGTAAGCCAAACCTTAGTGAGATGCGCACAAACCGCATTAATTTGGTTAATTCCAGAGTACGTGCGTCCTGGGGCCTCATTATCATCTTTGCTGTAGCAGTCTATCTCGGACAGGTAGCGTTGCTGATCCTGTTTGCGTTCATCTCCTTCTTTACCCTTCGGGAGTTCATAGCTTTAACACCTACCAGGCGCAGGGATCATTTAATCCTCGTGATTGCCTTCTATGTGGCCATTCCTGTTCAATACTTGCTACTCGGGTTGAAACAGATAGGGCCATTTACGTTGTTCATTCCTGTTTATTTGTTTCTTGCACTGCCAGTTTGCATGGCGTTGACAAGAGACACCGAACGTTTTTTGGAAAGAGTCGCTAAGGTCCAATGGGGCATCATGATCTGCATTTTCTGTGTCAGCCATGCTCCAGCCATTACAACCATTCCTCTGACGAGGTTTAACTCCAATGGTTTAATGTTGATGCTTTATTTCTTGCTCGTACTTTACTTTACGGATCTTTTCCAGATCATGGCATCTGCTATGTGGGGTGGCAAACCTACCTATGCAAGTCCATTCAAGACTAAAAAAGGCGTGGTGTATGGAAGTCTAGGTGCATTGGCCATGGGATGGGCACTATTTTGGATGACTCCATTTACTGCATTGCAAGCTCTGCTTATGTCGCTTGTTATTATTGTGTCTGGTTCGTTCGGTGCAACGGTCATGGCTGCCGTTAAACGTTCCCTTGGTACTAAGCGTCAAGATACAAGTTTATTAATAACGAGAGGAGCTTTGGATAGGATGGAAATGCTGTTCTTTGCGGCTCCTGTTTTCTACCATACGACTTTAGTATTCTTCACATAGACAGTTAGAGCACAAAAAGTAAAGTGAATTTTTGTTTTGACTATTTTTTAGAGTAAATTTGCTTCAGTTATAAAAGAACAAGTTATGCGCACAGTAATATTTTTCTTTCGCTTTTACTTTCCTTCTTCGGCGGGAGAGTTAGCTGTGCGTAGATAAAATTTCACAACACTCTGAACCGCCGGAAACCCGGCGGTTTCTTTTTATGAATTTTTATAGTTTTGGATTTCGGATT
>JAJPXW010000210.1:0-1197 GCA_021205255.1 Burkholderiales bacterium | reverse complement strand
TTTGGAGATTGAAAAATGACCTACATGACAGAAGATTTAAGGATTAAGGAACTACGGGAACTTTCTCCACCCTCGCATTTAATCCGGGAGTTTCCGTGTGAACAATTAGCTTCCGAGACAGTTCATTTAGCCCGGGAAGCAGGCCATGAGATTATTCATGGCAAGGACGATCGGATACTGCTTGTTGTCGGCCCATGCTCTATCCACGACCCCAAGGCCGCTCTTGAATATGCTGAAAGACTCGTTGCTTTGCGCAGAAAGCATGCTAACGATGTAGAAATCATAATGCGTGTCTATTTCGAAAAACCACGCACTTCCATTGGTTGGAAAGGATTAATCAATGATCCTGACCTCGATAACAGCTTTCGCATTAACCATGGTCTACGAGTAGCCCGCGAGTTACTTCTCAACATTAACGAACTTGGCGTTCCTGCCGGCACGGAATTCCTTGATATGATCACTCCCCAGTACATTGCCGATCTTATTTCTTGGGGAGCCATTGGAGCCCGTACTACAGAAAGCCAAGTGCATAGGGAACTAGCAAGTGGACTGTCATGCCCTGTTGGATTTAAGAACGGCACTACAGGCAATGTAAAGATCGCCATCGATGCAGTAAAGGCAGCTGAGCATGAACATGTCTTCCTTTCAGTAACTAAAGGAGGCCATTCCGCCATTGTAGTTACCGCTGGAAATGACGATACCCACATTATCTTGCGTGGAGGTAGAACACCTAACTACGATGCAAAAAGCATAGACGAATGTTGTGAGCTTCTAGAAAAAGCTGGCCAGTATCCTGCTGTAATGGTCGATACCAGTCATTCAAATAGCGAAAAGCAATACAAAAAGCAGCTCGATGTGCTTGACAACGTCTGTGCGCAAATTGCCGATGGCAGCAAGAAGATCATGGGCCTCATGGTTGAATCGAACCTAGTCGAAGGCAACCAGCCCCTAACGAACGATAAAGAGTTGGTTTATGGCCAATCGGTAACCGATGCCTGCATTGGCTGGGACGATACCGTAAAAGCTATTGAAAAGATCGCAAGGGCTGTCCGGGATAGAAGAGAACGCGATCGTTAAGCTATCAATGAAGTTATGGGTTTGAAAAGCAGATCGGCTAAAGGTTGAATCTAATTGAATCTAAGTTAATCGGCTTCTTTCCAATCGACATTAACTACTGCAATGAGGGGGCTATAGCCC
>JAJPXW010000028.1:4702-5544 GCA_021205255.1 Burkholderiales bacterium | reverse complement strand
CTTCTGATGTTTCCAGTAACCAGACCCATGTTCCAAGGCTGGTTCAGGAGCACTTTGAGTTTTGTCTTCACGATAGTCATTCTGGTAGCGGTTATTGCTCTTTTCAGTGAAACATTTAATACGCAACTCGACAACGTTGTCACTGCTTTGAAAGATGGCAATAACGTCAAGGTTATGACCGTAGTTACTCCTGTATTGCTCTTCTGTGCGCAGGCACTGACAGCTGGAACAGTGATGAAGCTAGTTCCTGCCATGGCAAGCGCATTAGTCGGTGGAATCAACATGAATGCAGTAGGCTTAGGTCAAATGATGATGGGTGCCTGGGGCAGGGGATCGCAAATTATTCAAGCCACGGGGAATGTAACACAAGGTGCCGTTTCGACTATTAAGGCTGGCCATCACCTTGCTGAAAAGGCTGGAGACTTGATGAACGTTGGAATGTCTTCAGCATTATTGGCCGCTAATCAATTGGCTCATGGCAATCTTCTTGTCACTCCGGAACAAGTCAAGCAACTAAACGGCAACGTAGAAGATATGCAAAGCCACTTTACCTTGGCCACAGACTATTCGCTTCCAGTCAGCGCTTATTCAGGACAACTCAGCACAGACTATTCGCTACCTGTCAGTGCTTATTCAGGACAAGTTGCGCCATCGCTGGACACTGGCGAAACTACTTCGGGTATCCAACTTACCTTGGGTCCTGACTACTCTAGTTTGAGCGCCGACTCCTCTGACTTGAGTGGTAGCTCTATCTCTGTTAACGCCTACTCACCTTCTGCTACGGATAACACTTAAGTTTAGGAGATTGACACTTCATGAAATAACTAGCGATTTTGGCAGGA
>JAJPXW010000028.1:796-4692 GCA_021205255.1 Burkholderiales bacterium | reverse complement strand
GGATGTGGCGCTTCCAAACCACCTCTTCCTAGCGGATCAAGGATAGCGGTGACGCAATGGGCAGCGCAGTTTCAAGAAAAAGGGTCGCCCCAGCCAAAAAAGGAAATTTCCCCGACTCCTAGGACTATTCCTTTGGAACCTGATTACCTCTCTACGTTTGAAGCCCCCAATGAAGGAGATTGGCCGTGAGTTTTTGGAAGAAGAAAGAAAACCAGAGAAAAGAACCAACCAATGTAACGGATACGGCCAAGTACGTGGCTTCGCCTTATGAAGAAGGCATCGATTGGTCGGTTTCACGCATGGAATTGGAAAGAAAGAGGGCTTCTTTAGGATGGGGAGCCGCAAAAATCTTATCCATAGTTGTTGTTGCGCTATGCGTGGCAATTGTCATTGTTAGTCAAAAGCAGGAAGCCTATCCCTATATTGTTGAAATTGATAAGGATACGGGCCGAACTTCCGTCTACGACATTCGGGATCCGCAGAACATCCCTGTGAACGAACTTATGGACAAGTTCTGGCTTAATGAATATGTCCTCTCCCGGGAAACCTATGACTGGAACACTTTGGAAAACGACTACATCAAGGTGCGAGAGATGTCCATGCCAGAAGTGTTCGAAATCTACGCTTCACAGTATGGACAGAACAAGAAGAATTCCCTGGAAAGCACTTTGCAGGACAAAAGGCGCATCCTTACCAACATTATTTCCATCGTCCCAAACGGCAACGGCATTGCGACCATTCGTTTTGTCAAAAGGCTTTTAGACTCAAAGACAGGAGAGGAACTTGGTAAGACAAGATGGACTGCTTCCATTGGATATGAATACTATCCGACCTATCGTACTTCCGAACCGATGAGACTTATTAATCCACTTGGTTTCAAGGTAACCAGCTACCGGATAGACCCCGAGATAGGAGCCGAAAAATGAAAAGGCTTCTTGCTTTAGTCATTGTGGCTTTGATGGTTCCAGTGGCCTATGGACTCGATAAGCCTGTAAGTGGAAAGGAAGATAGCCGAATCCTTCATACTGTCTACAAAAAGGACCAGATCTATCCGATTAATGCGGTCAACGGCATTGTGACAACCATCGAGTTTGGTCTCGACGAGCAAGTTCAGACCTACGCTTCGGGCTACAACACCGCCTGGGAGTTTGAGTTCGTAGGCAATTTGTTCTTCCTGAAGCCCAAGGAGAACGATGCCAATACGAATCTAACAGTGGTTACTAACAAGAATCGATACCACTTTATTCTTAGGCTTTGCTCCAACTCCACGATTGCCACTTATTCATTGGCCTTTTCCTATCCGCAGCAGGAAGCTGGAAAAAGAAAAGAGCAGACTGAAAAGGATGAAGTTGAATCGCTACTGGCCCAGTCTCCCTCTGAATTCCTGAACAAAAGTTCTAGTAATCCAGAATCTAGCGAAGTCAACAAGACCTATACGATGAACTTTGGTTCGGCTTCTTCAAGCAAGAAGATTGCTCCGATTGAAGTATTCGACAACGGAGAATTCACTTATCTCTATTTCCGTCCCAATACGGATTTTCCATCTGTGTATCGAGTAGTAGATGAAGAGGAGACATTGCTCAATAGTCACGTTCAGGATAAATGGCTAGTTATCCATGGCGTTTACGAGGAACTGAGATTGAGGGCTGGTAAAGGCGTTGTTGGCCTCTACAACGAAAATTACAGGGGAGGGCAGTCAAGAAATTCCGGCGTCACTGTTCCTGGCCTTAGACGTGAGATCGTAGGAGGAAAGTAATGGTTGAAAAGAACACAAGTTCCTTTTCCAATAAAACTTTAAACTTGTCCGAAGAGGCCACTTACAGTGCTCCGGATAACATTAAGACTAGTAATCAGATTAAACCCCACGGCATACCCTCGATAAAGTCCAAGAAGAAAAAGGTCGGCATAAGTAGTCAGGCCATTTTATGGATAGTCGTCCTATGTGCGGTGATACCGACTCTTGCATGGCTCTTCCAGTATAAAAAAGCCAATAACGACGAAGAGGCCAAAGATCCTCCAAGGATTACCAGTACCCAGACGCTGACTTTGCCGCCTTTGTCCGCCTTCGAAGTGCCAGTTGAAAAACCAAAAGCTGAGCCTCAACCAGAACCTCAAAAGGAAGTGGCAGCTAAACCTCCAGAGACTCCGTTGCTGAACATGTTTAAGACCCCTGAACCTGCTCCACAGCAAACTTCCGTGACAACAGTAAAGCTCCCAGCAGAAGCTCCTCAGGAAGACGAGGGTCCAACTCTGGAGCAAAAGAAGTTTTCCGCACCGATGATGGGCCCTCGCCTGAATAATGTAGTTACTGAAAGTGGTATGGATACGAATAAAAATGTCCAAAGTAGAGGTGGAACCGGCAAGTTAGGAGACTTGCTTACTCCTACTATTACCCCAAACGGCTTTGCTCAAAACATGGGGAACAGAAGTCTTCTTCTATCCAAAGGTACATTTATTGACTGTATTTTGGAGACTAAGCTTGACACCACGGTACCAGGAATGACTTCTTGCATACTGCCGCAGAATATCTATTCGGCCAACGGCAAAGTGGTTCTAATGGAGAAAGGTTCCAAGGCCATTGGTGAATATAAAGGAGCAGTAGAAAATGGATTGAACCGTATCTTTGTTCTATGGACTGAGATTCAGACTCCGATCGGCATTAGTGTCGTTTTGGACTCTCCAACCGCAGATAGCCTTGGTGGTTCTGGCATGGCCGGCGAAATTGATTTTCACTGGTGGAAGCGGTTTGGCAACGCATTGCTCTTTACGTTAGTCCAGGACGCTTTCGAGTTTGGAATAGCCAAGGAAAGCAATAACAATGGCGGAGTGAACTACTACTCCAATACGGAGTCCGGGATGCAGGATATCATTCGGGAGGCCATGAAGCAGTCAGGAAATATTCCTCCGACTTTAACGAAGAACCAGGGAGAGAGGATTGGGATCTTTGTGGCTCGGGATGTGGACTTCTCCTCCGTCTACAAACTGACTCCATCAAGGAAGTTATCTCGAAGATAAGTTTGCTGACGAGATCGAATCATCAGGCGTAAGTAATCTCGAAAATACTTACTTTACCAGAGATTTACTTGCTTGGCGGTTCCAAAGTAATTTCAGCGGAGATTCGTGACTTCAAGAGTAAAAGCATAGCCAGAATGAATTGATGAGCAAAATGAAAATTCGCTACCAGTTTTGGCAGATAGGTTGATATCTTAATTTGATAGGTTTTTTCTGTAATTACTTTTTCAACAAGATTGGTCGACCGTAGGAGGAAAGATGGATATCGAGTTTGGAAGATTTCGAATTTCATCGGACGATTTGCGGAGGAATCTTGGCATCCCTTTAGTTGGGTCTCCATTTGAAGAGGGAAGTCCTTATCGCCAAAGCCGCTGTCCAGATAAACCTCTGGATGCGGCGGTTGCTTTGTACTTTCAGGATATTGCCGGTAAGGAAGGGGACACCTTAGTTAAAAGTTGGGAGGCAGGAAAGCTTTTCAAAAGGAAGCCTTATTGCGATCCGAACAATTATCTGAGCCGAGTTGCATGGAAGCTTGCCACTTCCAAGAATCCAGCGCCCATATCCTTTGATAGGAACAGCCTGCGCTTAGGTCTTGTCGAGTGCAGCCACATTTTTTACACTGATTACTTTTCGTTTTTTCTTGGTATCTATGCTCTGGATATTCTTGCTTTAGTTCGGTCTGGAATATCGAGTCTCTCCTTTAATCAAGCGGAATGGCTTTGCAATTTTTGCAACGAGACGGCCTCTCAAGCAAAAAAGGAGAGCTCATTCCCTGATGTCGATTGGGAAGCGTTCAAAAAAGAGTTATTTGCCATAACAATCCCTGCAGGGGAAGCAGAGTAAGTACCCCTATAAAGTTGCTAAATTTCAAGGCCTTCGCACAT
>JAJPXW010000028.1:0-786 GCA_021205255.1 Burkholderiales bacterium | reverse complement strand
CTTGGAAACTTTTGGCTTCTTTTCACAAGAAGGCTATAACTATCATATTGCTAATCAATTTCTCTGCCTTAACTTAACAAGTCTAAAGAATGCAACCGTTTTGCCCTACTGATAAATTGGATGTCTCCACAAGGAAGTAAGGATTTCTAGCGAGGCGTAGCCACTTCAGTCAGATTGTCTATGAAAAGGCACGCTTTTATTGCCTTTCCACCCATCAAAAAATCCATTAAATGGATCAAAGAGACCAGGGCTTAAATAGAAACGGCTTCCTGCAGCAGATTAACCATTAAGACAGAAAGGTCAATTTTGCTTAGCAATGTCTACAGGAAACTAGAAAAATAAACTTCGGTCCCGCACAGTTTGAAACCATCTGGCACTGTGCGTAGACCGGATCCTAGAAAAGCCAAAACAGGGCTTTAAATGATTAGATTGATTTATTTGCCTTTGCCGTTACGTTGGAATCCTGCTCTTCTACATTCTCTTTCATGCTTGTTCATGAGAACCGTGAGATCGCTACTTTCTTCTCTGCTCATGGTTCTTTCAATGATGTGATTGTTGAGGTTAGCGCTCAGAGGTCCTAATGTTGTTCCTAGACAATCCTTTTCGTTGATCTTTAAGCCGCGGATCATTTTCCCTAAGTCCTTAGCCGGAATGACGTCAAACCACTTGTCTCCATACATTGACTTGAATTTTTCGGCCGAACAAGGCATTGAGATAGTAGTAAGTGCTGCTATTAAACCAATTGTTAAGAAAGTCGAACGAACTTTGGTATTTATCATTTTCTGT
>JAJPXW010000357.1 GCA_021205255.1 Burkholderiales bacterium | reverse complement strand
GTATTTATTCCTTTTTTAGGCGGAATGTGACTTGATTAAATATTGTGGCTAAATGTAAAAGCCTATAATTCGTTAACTTCTCTCCTCATGGTAGGTGGAAATCGTTTGACTGCTTGCAGAGGGTCCTTCCAAGGAGGGAATTTTCTCAATCTCAAAGGAGTACCTTAATGTCCTTTACCGCTTGGATTGCGTTGCTTGTTATTTTGGCGACTGTATACGCCTTAATCAAGCGCTACGAAGCACGATTCGTGCTATTGACAGGTGGTCTATTCCTATGTTGCATTTCACTCCAACCTATGGATGCCCTAAACAGATTTGCTACCGTCATGACGAATTCGTCCTTGATCATGGCAATTTGTAGTTCCATGGGCTTTGCCTTTGTCATTGCACACACAGGTTGCGACCAGAACTTAGTTACCTTGTTGGTTAAGCCACTGAAGAAATTAGGCATATTTATTCTTCCTGTAGCTACCATCATTACCGCTTTCATTAATCTAGCAATTCCTTCGGCCGCAGGTTGTGCAGCTGCTGTAGGTACCACTTTCATCCCTGTGATGGTACGTTCGGGAATTCGTCCAGCTGCTGCCGGCATGGCTATTTTGCTTGGTACTTATGGAAGCCTACTTTCTCCTGGAACTAGCCATAACCCCTTCGTAGCAGACTTGTCAGGATTACAAGTCATGGACTTTATTTTCCTGCATTCACCCTACTCGTTTGTTGTTCTAGGTATTGCAGCTATCGGAAGCTGCGTCGTTGGCATTCTCTGTCGCGACAACCAGGCTACCGCCGATGAAATCAAGGCCTATGAAGATGCAACTGGTGGTAATGTCGAAGTAACTAAGGTAAATATCCTTAAAGCCCTTGCCCCGCTAGTTCCTCTTGTTCTCTTGCTCCTTGGCAATACAGTTGTTCCAGCCATTAAGATGGGCGTTGCCCAGGCCATGGTTATCGGTGCTGTCATTACATTACTTATCTGCCTAGTCAACCCACAGCAATTCACCAAGGAATTCTTCCAGGGAATGGGAAATGCCTACGGAAGCGTTATGGGTATCATCATTGCTGCTAGCGTTTTTGCAGCTGGTCTAGAAAGTGCAGGACTTGTTGGCGCATTCGTTGATCTGCTTCGCGGTTCTAATGAATTTGCTCGTTGGGGTGGCTCTCTTGGACCATTCTTCATGTCAGTCATTACCGGTTCTGGAGATGCTGCGACAATGGCATTCAACCAGGCTGTTACACCTCATGCAGCAGACTTTGGCATGACAATTCCAAATCTTGGCGCTTTAGCCTTTATTTCCGGTTGCTTAGGACGCACGATGTCGCCAATTGCTGGTGTCGTGATCGTTATTTCCGGACTATCGGCTACTGCTCCTATTCAGCTTGTTAAGAGAACAGCAGTACCAATGATTATTGCTGTTTTCGTAGTTGCACTTATCATGGTGTAATTGCAAAAGAAAGTTAGGCGCTCAGCTGTCTGAGATGCACATAAGGCTAGCTTGCAGCTAGCCTTATTTTTAACCCATTTCAACGCGCCATACTTTTCTCGTCGATATTGAGCTCCTGAATCTTCCTAGTCATTGTGTTGCGACCAATTCCTAATTTAACTGAGGCTTCAACTCGTCGCCCGTTCGTCACTGCTAAAGCGGCTGAAAGAACAGTCTTTTCAAAAGAATCCGACAATTCCTTCATGAGATTAGGCTCATTAGACGCTAATCTTGTTTTCACTTCGTCGTAAAGAATATTTTGCCAATCCTGCACTACCTGCCCTACCGGTTCATGAGTCGATCCCGGTAATTGACTAAGAGGTTCTAGTCTTTGCCCTAGTGGTTCTGGATGTATAAATTCCTCTGGCAAATCGGAACTCATCACCATTTGCGCCGGAGCCATCACTGTCAGCCAATTGCATAAATTTTCAAGCTGACGGACATTCCCGGGAAATGGAAAGCTTTCTATGCAGGCCATCGAATCCTTTGAAACTTTCTTTGGTTCAACATTAAGTTGTTTTGCCGACTTATTTAGAAAGTAACCAACAAGTAGAGGAATATCTGATTTTCTCTCCCGCAAAGGAGGCAAACGCAAGCGTATGACATTTAGGCGATGGTAAAGGTCCTCTCTGAAACTTCCTTCCCGAACCATTTGCTCCAAGTTTTGATGCGTAGCCGCAATCACTCGGACATTTGCCTTAATTGGCTGGTGGCCACCGACTCTATAGAAAAAACCATCGGAAAGCACTCGCAGAAGCCTAGTCTGTAACTCAAAGGGCATGTCACCGATTTCATCAAGGAAAAGTGTCCCACCTTCAGCTTGTTCAAATCTTCCGTGGCGAACACTATTTGCTCCAGTAAAGGCTCCTTTTTCGTGTCCGAAGAGTTCACTTTCCATTAGCTCGCGGGGGATAGCTGCCATGTTAATAGCAATGAATTCCCTCTTTCCTCTTGGACTGTGGCGATGCAACGCACGAGCAACAACTTCTTTTCCAGTTCCAGATTCCCCTGTTAATAAAACGGTAACACTACTTTGGGAAAGCTTCCCAATTGCTCTAAAGACTTCCTGCATAGCAGGAGCTTTACCAATAATTTCAGGGGCAATTTCCTCCGGGCTTGCCTCTTCTTCCGGTTCCGAAGATTCGTTTACCGCTCGGCGAATAAGTTCAATTGCTTTTTCAATATCGAAGGGCTTTGGTAGATACTCAAACGCCCCTCCTTGGTAGCTAGAGACCGCACTGTCGAGATCTGAGAAAGCAGTCATAATAATGACGGGGAAATCATGGTTTTGCTGCTTGATCTCGGCAAGCAACTCCAAGCCTGTCTTACCTGGCATCCGAATATCTGTTAACAAGACTGAAGGACTTTCTGCCTTAAGAGCCTCCAGTACTTCCTCGGAACCTTCGAACATACGACTAGGCAGATTTGCTTTCTGCAAAGCTTTCTGTAGTACCCAACGGATTGACCGGTCGTCATCCACTACCCAAACTTCTTTCATAGGTCTAACGGAAACATTAAGCTAAAATCTGTTCTACCTTTCTGGCTCTCTACTTCGATAGATCCTTCGTGCTGTTCCACAAAGGACTGAACTAGAGACAGGCCAAGACCTGAACCAGACTCCTTTCCACTAACAAGTGGATAAAAAATACTTTCTATGATTTTTGGAGGAATTCCTTCCCCATTATCAATAACATGGACATTCAAAGCCGCTTTATGCCTAATTGACCCAATCATCACATGATGGGCAACTCTAGTCACAAGCGTGATTTTTGCGATGCCTTCGGCCATCTCCTCTTGCAAGGCTTCTGCCGAATTACGCATAAGGTTTAAGAAAATTTGAGTTAGCTGACCTCTGTCGCCTTTGATATTCGGCACACTAACGTCATAGTCGCGAACAACTTGAAGACCAACTGGAAATTCCGACTCGATAAGTTTGCGTACTCTCTCAAGAATTTCATGGATATTGATGGGAACGGGCTTATAGGCATGCCTGTATGGAGCTAGAAGCTTATCAACAAGAGCTTGGAGACGATCAGCTTCGCTAATAACAATTTTTGTGAATTCCTTATGCTCGTTGTCATCGAGTTCAGATTGGAGAAGCTGAGCCGCCCCTCGAATACCCCCTAGTGGATTTTTGATTTCGTGCGCTAAATTTCTAAGTAACCTACGAGTATTTTCCGACAGTTCGCTCATATGGCGCAAATGATTTAACTTCAAAGCCTTCTGTGCATGAAAAATCTCCAGTATCAGAAGCTCTGGATCATCTGGAACAGGGTGGACGGAAACATAGACCTGCAGCGTAGCGTTTGGACCCAAGTACATTTCAACTAGTTCGCTTGGAATCATGAAACTTGGCGATTTGCTCGCCATATAGGCACTTAACCATTCTGGTACTTCCCGGAAAAAAGCGCTGGCTTTCATCCCATAAAGAACTTTGCCGGATTTCCCCGTCATGTCTTCGCAAGCAACATTAGTTCCCTTAATTTTACCTTTCATATCCACTATCAAAATACCGGTAGTGAGAAGGTCAAGCCCAGCAAACCGTTGGTGGTCTATGTTTGCGTTCATCTTTAAGCAACTAAGCCGGAAGCTATTAGCTTCCGGCACCTTAATTTAATTAAAGGGCGTAATACATGTCGTATTCTTCTGGAGTTACGGCAAGTTCGGCACGTACGACATCTTCATGTTTCATATCGATATATGCCTTGATCATGTCTTCTCCGAATACTCCACCGGCCGTCAGGAACGAATGGTCTTCAGCCAAGTAGTGCAAAGCCTGATCTAGTGAAGAACACACAGTTGGAATTTTCGCGTTTTCTTCAGGTGGCAGATCGTAGAGGTTCTTGTCTGCTGGTTCACCCGGATGAATTTTGTTCTGGATGCCGTCAAGTCCGGCCATTAGCAGAGCAGCAAAGCAAAGGTATGGATTGGCAAGTGGATCTGGGAAACGAACTTCGACGCGACGGCCCTTATCGCTTGCTACAAAAGGAATACGAAGCGATGCGGAACGATTACGAGCCGAGTAAGCAAGTTTCACCGGAGCTTCAAAACCAGGAACAAGACGCTTATAGCTGTTAGTAGATGGGTTTGTAATAGCATTGAGCGCACGTGCGTGCTTAATTACGCCTCCGATATAGTAAAGAGCAAGTTCGGATAGACCTGAGTAACCGCTACCGGCAAATAAATTCTTGCCATCTTTCCAAATAGACTGGTGTACATGCATTCCGGAACCATTGTCACCTGCTAGTGGCTTAGGCATGAATGTCGCTGTCTTGCCATAGGATACTGCTACATTCCATACAGTGTATTTAAGTATCTGGGTCCAGTCGGCACGCTGCGTCAACGTTCCAAACTTTGTTCCTATCTCGCACTGGCCTGCACCGCCGACTTCGTGGTGATGGACTTCAACAGGAACCCCCTGTTCCATTAAAAGAGAGCATGCTTCAGAGCGAATGTCCTGCAATGAATCAGTCGGAGCCACCGGAAAATAACCACCCTTAACTGTTGGGCGGTGACCTGTATTATGGCCTTCCATATATTCGGAACTGCTCCAATGACCTTCTTCGGATTCGACCTTGAAAAAGCACTTATTCATGGAGATGCCCCAGGAGACACCATCGAAAATAAAGAATTCCGGCTCCGGACCGAAGAATGCGGTGTCGCCAATGCCGGTGCTCTTTAGATAGGCTTCCGCACGATTTGCAACTGAACGCGGATCGCGGTCATAGCCTTTACCGGTAGTAGGTTCAACTACATCGCATGTAAGGATAAGAGTCGGAACTGCTGTGAATGGGTCCATTCTCGCTGTGGAAGGGTCCGGCATAAGAAGCATGTCGCTCGCTTCAATGCCACGCCAACCTTTAATGGAGGAACCGTCGAATGCATGGCCTTCTTCAAATTTGTCTTCGTCGAAAGCTTCTATGGGCACAGAAACATGCTGTTCCTTACCCTGGAAATCCGTGAAACGGAAATCCACATACTTGACTCCATTTTTTTCGGCAAGTTCCATTACATCATCGACTGTGTAGGACATTGCAAATACTCCCTTTTATTAGTTTGAAGATTTAGGGTTAGGTTTAA
>JAJPXW010000336.1 GCA_021205255.1 Burkholderiales bacterium | reverse complement strand
AAACAACTTGATCGGCTTCCGGATCAGCCCAATTGGTCGTAGCTTCCGCTTCCTTAGGAGGCTCTAGTTCAGGCGCTGGCTCTGGAATAGGCTTTGTCCTATGTTCGATCTTGGAAGGACTTTTCACTGGAAACGTCTGCACTCCAGAGGCAGGGGCAGGAGTGCGAGTAGTGGCAGGGGCAGGAGCAGGAATAGGAGTCCGAGTCTCTTTTATTTGATTGCCTTGGGCTTCCATTACTATTTTTTCAATTGGATCAGGCTCTTCGACTCCTTGGGCTACTGTAGTCATTCCCAAAAGAGAAGAAATTAAAACGATTAACGGAAGTCTTATGCGCATTTTCTGTGAAAAAAATTAAATCGGAAAAGTTTACCGTGAGGCTCTGAAATCTACGTTATGAGTGAATCGAACGACTAATTAATATTGCAGGCATCTTACAGGTGGAAAATATCGAGTAGCCCTATTATGAACTTTGCTAAGATTCTTCCATGTCAGAACTTGTTATCCATCCCCGAATCCCAAACCCAAGAAAGTACGCCTGCGAGATTCTCAGGAAAATCCAGAAGCTTGGGCAAAGCGCATGCGTGCTTTTTGATGACAAAGTGGAGATGGAGTCTTTTAATAATCTCCTTTGGGAATTCGATTCCAGAAGTTTTATTCCACACGGCGTAGCGGCAACCAAGGAAGCAAGCGAAGGAGCTTTCGTCCTCTCCAATAATATTGACCAGTTGCCAGATGCCCAGAATTTAATTCTGCTATGCCACCAAGTCCACCCGCGTTTCTATGAGAATATGAACCGTTTTCCAAGAATTTTGGATATTGTTGCGCATGACGATCCGGAATTAACTGAAGGGCGAAATAGATTCAAGCAATATAGAAAACTTGGAATACAGCCAATTACTAAATAACTTCTGATATTTTTACATTGAGTCCGTTTATTTTTCATACCATTAAAGTGAGAAAATACGCCATCTAATTTTCTTGACTTCCTAAACGCTATGACAACCAACGATAAAAAAGAGCTAGCTAAAAGCTACGATCCTGCCTCCATTGAAGCAAAATGGTATCCGTGGTGGGAAGAAAAAGGTTATTTCACAGCTGGCCTTGATAAATCGAAGCCGGCTTTTTCTATTCAGCTCCCCCCACCTAATATCACAGGTATTCTTCACATGGGTCATGGGTTTAATCAGACTGTTATGGACACCCTGATCCGCTTCCATCGCATGGATGGTTTTAATACCCTTTGGTTGCCTGGAACTGACCATGCTGGCATAGCCACGCAAATCGTGGTGGAACGCCAGCTGGAAAAGGAAGGAAAAAACATCAAGGACATGAGCCGCGATGAGTTCGTGTCCAAGGTCTGGGAATGGCAGAAGTTCTCCGGCGGCACGATTCTTAATCAAATGCGCAAGCTTGGAGCATCGCTAGATTGGGATCGCCTTTATTTCACTATGAACGAAAGCATGTCGAGATCAGTTATCGAATGCTTTGTCGATCTTTATAACAAAGGTCTCATTTATATAGGGACCCGTCTTGTCAACTGGGAT
The DNA here is from genome assembly GCA_021205255.1 of Burkholderiales bacterium. GTDB lineage: Bacteria > Pseudomonadota > Gammaproteobacteria > Burkholderiales > Burkholderiaceae_F > JAJPXW01. Next base: position 4,035 of record JAJPXW010000336.1, on the reverse strand, counting down.
CCTAAGTTGCAAAGCGCCGTTTCCGATTTGGAAGTCGAGACTGAAGAAGCAGCGGGCAAACTTTGGGAAATCCGCTACCCTGGCGCCGATGGCTCATACGGAGTTGTGGTGGCAACGACACGACCGGAGACGCTTTTCGGAGATACCGCAGTAGCGGTCAATCCCGATGATGATAGATATAAGGATCTTGTCGGCAAGATGCTTAAGCTTCCGCTTACCGATCGTGAAATTCCAGTGATTGCCGACCCCTATGTAGATAAGGAATTTGGTTCAGGCGCAGTCAAGATTACTCCGGCCCATGACTTTAACGACTTCGAAGTCGGTAAAAGACATAATCTCCAGCAGATTAATGTGCTGACTAAAACAGCCCATATGAATGAAAATGTCCCGGAGAAATACCGTGGAATGGACAGATACGAGGCTCGAAAAGCGGCTGTGGAGGATTTGAAGGCTCAAGGTTTACTACTGGGAATTAAGGACCACATGCATATGGTTCCTAAAGTAACAAGAACTGGCGAAATTGTTGAGCCTATGCTTTCCGAGCAGTGGTACATCGCAATGAACAAGCCTGCTCCTGAAGGCTCAATCTATCCAGGCAAATCCTTGGGAGACTTAGGACTGGAAGCTGTTGAAAAAGGCATGGTCCACATATTCCCTGAGCAATGGCAAAAAGTCTATAAGGAGTGGCTTAAGAATCTTCAGGACTGGTGTGTTTCCAGACAACTGATGTGGGGTCATCAAATCCCTGCATGGTATGACAAGGATGGAAACGTCTATGTCGCTGTCAATGAGGAAGAAGCCCAGAAGCAGGCTGGAGAAGGTATAGAGCTAACTCGCGATCCTGATGTTTTAGACACCTGGTTTTCTTCGGCACTAGTACCCTTCTCTTCCCTGGGAGGCTTTAAGGAAAAGACCGGGGACGCAAAAACGGCATTTGATCTCTATCTGCCTTCCAGTGTCCTAGTGACTGGCTACGATATCCTATTTTTCTGGGTAGCCAGAATGATCATGATGACTCGCTTCTTTACTGGCCGTGTTCCATTCAAGGAGGTCTATATCCATGGCCTTGTTCGGGATGCGGAAGGTAAAAAGATGAGCAAGTCCGAGGGGAACACCCTCGATCCTCTAGATATCATTCAAGGTATCGATGTCGAATCCTTGGTTAAGAAGAACTTGACGGGACTGAGAAGACCAGAAAAAGCCCCACAAGTGATGCAAAAAACAAGGAAAAACTATCCGGAAGGAATTGCAGCTCAGGGAGCGGATGCCTTGCGCTTCACCATGGCAGCTTTTGCTACTTTGGGAAGAAACGTCAACTTTGACGTCAAGAGAGCCGAAGGCTATAGGTTCTTCTGCAATAAGCTCTGGAACGCCAGCCGTTTTGTTCTTCTTAATGTTGAAGGACAGGATTGCGGACTTTCTGCCGAATCAGAAAAGCAATTTTCTGTCCCAGATCTGTGGATTCGTTCTATTTTGCAGAGTGTTATCGACGAAGTTCGAAAGGCCTACGAGGATTACAGACTTGATAACGCAGCTAATGCTATCTATAGCTTTGTCTGGAATGAGTACTGCGACTGGTACTTGGAATTGGCCAAAGTTCAGCTAAACCACGGAAACTTAGCGCAGCAAAGAGCAGCTAGATATACCTTAGTGACCGTGCTGGAAACTATTCTGAGATTGGCTCATCCAATTATTCCATTCATTACCGAAGAGCTCTGGCAAACTGTCTCCTTAGTGGCAGAGACCCGTAAGAGCAATGAAGAAACTTCATTAATGATTCAGCAATATCCTCATGCCGACCCATCCTTAATCGATGAAAATGCAGTCAAGCAAATGGAAGAGTTGAAGTCAATAGTCGATGCAGTTAGAAACCTGCGTGGCGAAGTGAAGATTTCTACCTCTACAAAAGTGCCGCTGGCAATTTCTAGCCGTAATGGAGATGCCCGTGCAAGAGCATAAAAGATGACACCGTTTCTCGAGTTCCTCGGTAAGATCGACCAAGTCGTCTTTACTGAGAATCTAGAGAATGTACGACCAAAAGGCTCGGCTGCACCAGTAGCGGTAGTGGATGACTTCAGCCTAATGCTCATTATCGAAGTCGATGTCAAAGCTGAAACTGCAAGACTGGAAAAAGAGGCTGAAAAGCTCAAAGGAGAGATCACCAAAGCCGAAGCCAAGCTCAACAATCCTGGCTTTGTCCAAAAAGCTCCTCCTAAAGTTGTCCAACAGGAAAAGGATCGGCTTGCTTCCAACAAAAACCTGCTTAGTTCGGTTGAAGAGCAACTAGCTAAATTAAAGAGCTAGAAAGAGACATGGCTTTTGCAACTTTTCTTTGATTAGCTCTAAAGTAACCAAGGGACTCCAATTGGAGTCCCTTTTTTATTTTGTTCTTTGCTCTTTGGCCTTTGGTCTTTTAACTTCTGAAGTTTTCGCTCAACCCATACTTACCGAACCGTGACGAAGGTTCTATTGATTGACCCATAAGCCTTTCCTTAAAAGACGAAGGATTAAGATTTACCGGAAAATCTGAGCCTCCTTTGGAATGTGATCTCTGTAAATCGACAATTAAAGACGTCTAAGGTTTCGTCTGCGTCTTCTTTTAACGCAACGCCCCGTAGTCACTACACCAAGCCACGGCTTCGTCGACTGAGCCATGGAAGAGCTTGGGTTAAATACAAAAATCAGCGCCATTGAACAAATAAACGACATAATGGCCTTGGTAAGTGATTTAGCCATAGGACTTCCGTTAGGTTCGTGAGTGTGCATGTATATTAAATATTAAGCCCTACTCTCGGAAGTGTATGTAGAGAATTCCAACTAACTTCTCCAAAAGATGTTAAGAGGAAAATTGTTTAATTATGCTTTTCAAAGATTGCCTAGGTCTTTGCCAGTCCTAGGAGTCAATGCACGCTCAACCCTCTTTATGTCCTTGGTTGCTTCCTTGCCCATTAAATAAGTAAGGAGTCCGAGTGGCTTTAAAGTCGATGAACTTGATTCAACGGACTTCGAGAGGACAATTAATAGAGGAGTCTTTGGGAATTCCCAAGAGATAATCTCCGACTCTTCCTTCTCTCCTTCTTCAGTAGGCTTACCGTAAATCTTCTCAAGAGCAGTACGGTACCGGCTGAAGTCTTCGAGAGACCCATAAATTGGTATTTCGATTTGGAACACCAATCCCTCTTGGTCTTTTGAGCCAATCTTCACCACTGGGTCACCTGGAAGATCGAAACATTCGGCATCGATGCCAATTTCATATTCTCCACTTTTGGCATTCGTATCAGCGGTGTACTCACATCCACGGTCAACTAGAGACTGCTCCAACTCTGGCATAGTGGTTACGCCTGGAGTAACTATCTCAAGAATTGGCTTGTTTCCTTTACTGACTTCTTGTGCACTAGACGAACTAATACCGAGCATTAATAAAAATGAGCAAACAAGAAGTGTTTTGAAAGTGATTTTGCAATTCATGTACTTCACCTTCTTTATTCTTACTGAGCTGATTCAAATAAGGCTTTAAAGCAAGCTTCGATCTAATGTATTGTGAAGATTCAGGAGGAGCAGGAAAGATTTTCAACCCTTTTATAAGCCAATTTCCAACTCTCTACTAAACCCTATTTCTCCATAGCTTTCGCTTTCCTCTAAAGCGCATACCAAAGTACTTTAGAATTACTAGAGACGATTAAGGACTCCTTTTAGAGTCCTTCTCTTTATCAATTACCTATTGGCGCTTCTTGAAAAATCCAGGAATAACTTCCACGGCTTTCAGAACGTTTTCTGTGCCTTTATCCATTGAATCTGGGAAAATATTGTCGAATTTACCTTTAAATTCATCGGCTGCAAGCTTTAAAGCTAAGTCGCTTGCTGCATCCTTAAGCCCGTCTACTTTTTCATTCAGGGCAACCTGGGCAAACTCCTTGGCGCATTTATCGAAAACAAGTTCTTTCAAGACATCTCTAGCCGATTTATTTACTTTTTTAATGGTCTGCTCAGGAATAACCGTTATTTCTTTAGCGGCTGCTGTGCGGCCTACGCTAA
>JAJPXW010000052.1 GCA_021205255.1 Burkholderiales bacterium | reverse complement strand
TCTCGATATCGAAAATAATACATTAAGCGAAACTGATAGTTCAGCTATCGTAGCAGGAGTTCTTGTCGGTCACTCTAGTTCGACCGACAATACAGCTGTCGAGGGATTAAAAGCGACTATTAGCGGGGATATTACAGTTAATTATCTCTCGAGCGGCACCAACCTTGAGTATGGTCGAAATATTTACGGTGTGGTGGTAACTCCTTGGACAAGTACCGATACTTCTAAAGCCCCATATGTCGAGCTAGAAGGCAATGTTGTAGTGGACATAGGGGGCGCAGCAAGCAACTTGGCTCTTGGCAGTAATTCTGTCTACGGTATTGTAGATAACAGCACTACTAAAGACTCTGTTCACCTAACTGGAAGTACTCAACTGAATTTTGGTGCCTACAACTATACTTATGCCGATAATAAGCTTACGTCGGCAGACTTTGTCGCATTTACAAACGAAGGAGAGACCACTTTCTCCTTCTCAAATTTTGATACGGTAAATGTATTAGGCGGGTCCAAAGTATATTTGACCCCTTCCACTCAGAATGCGACCTTGGTGGCAGATGACGTTGTTTATGGGTCTAGTTATCCACTAGGAAACGATGTCCTTAATGGAATAGAGAGCGCAGGTGGTGTATTGCTCCTGACAGAAAGCTCAGATGCAGTCAATGTAAAAACCGATAGCAATGGAACAGGGTATCTTTACGTAACCACTCTTCAAAATGCAGGCACGATTACTGTTGATGGTGAAATGGTTACGACCGGTGCCACTACGTCCGTGTCTCTTATTCCAGGCGGAACAGCAACTTCGTACCAGGCTCAAAACACAAACCTTATTACTGGTACAGGCACCTTAAGTTTTCAACCTGTTTCTGGAGAGACGAGCAATGAAAACTTTACAAATAGCGGGACGATTACTGTACCTACAGTAAATATTGATGGTATCACGTTGACAAACTCGGGATATCTAGGTACCTCTGATTCATTCATTGATACGCTGACAATATCCCAGGATAATGAGGAAGGGTTAGCAACTGTCCTTGATTCCAGTGGATACGTTTATGCCACTAACGTCGTAATGACTGGCGGCACTGTCTCCAATACCAAACAGTTTACGGCTAAAACCTTTAATCTGTCCGGAAGTGATTCTCTCGTCCAAAATACAGACACTTTGGCCATAAACACCCTCAACATGACGGGAGGTGAGATTTATAACTCTTCTACTGGTTTTGTTGGAACTGGAGAAGTCTTAATCACTGGAGGAACTATAGAGAACTATGGAAAGATGGTCTCTATTGATTTCCAGATGAGCGATGATGCCTTTGTCAATATCGCCGAAGGAGCTTTTTATGTCCTGAATATCGATTCCTACTCTCTTGGTGGAGAAACCTTTGAAGTTACTCCCACAGGTGCAAAGCTGGACGGTGGAGTAATGATAGTGGGCAACGGAAGTTCTAAAGCAGAGACTGCCGCCATTGCAGAATTTAATCCTAATAGCGAGATCCAGACAAAGGTCTATGTGGATGGCGGAAAGCTAGGTCTTGGTGAAGTCGAACCGACATCGTTGACTGGCTCTCTTTCTTCAACCTTAGACAACCTTTACGATGCTCTTGCGGAAGCTCTGGGAGTAGAAAACAGTTTGGACGTTTCCGTTTTACCAACTAATTTATTGTCGCTAACTACAAGGGTTACGACGGGCAATACCGGATATATTGGGGTTGATGATTCTTATAGTTCAGCCTCCACTGCCACAGGTCTTTATTTTGGTGGAAACTCTACTCTCCTCCTGACGTTCGATGCGGATGGTAATGAAGTGGCGGGAAGTAGTTCAGGAGAAAGTGCATTTACTACCACCGCCGGTACTTCACTTACAGTTGACAGTGGAGCTACGGTAGTTGCCGAGGGTTATTATGGCAAAATGCCACAAAGGTTTTATATTACCAGTGGCTATTCATACGATACAAGCCAATTATGGGAGGACGGTGCCACAATAAAGGTTGTAGACCAATACGGCCTTAGCTACGAGTATGAAATTCACGCCGAAGAAGAGAATGGAACCCCAGTAGTATATTTAGGCTACTACGCACAAACGGAGGATAACCCAGATCCACCTATCTATCCATTTGACACTTTTTTTGACTTGGGTTACGTGGCTGGCAACATTATTCTGTCCGATGTCGAAAACTGGAAAAATCCAACTGCTGGAGCTCAAGCAGTGATTGATATTGTTGGTGCGAAGTCGCTAGTCCTGAGCCAGCGTGTCAAGATCATGAACTCAATTGCGAACCTGCCCTTTGCAGGTGGCGTGATCGGCACCGCTATGGACGACTTAAACGGAGCTATCACCGACTTGAACAATCACCTAACAATGGACAGCGATACGTTTGGAGCGCACGGAGTAATGTGGCCTTACGATGAGGCCAACAACTTATGGCTGGATGTGACAGGCACTTGGTACAATCAAAGGCATCTAAAGGCTAGCAAAATAGATCGAGCTGGATGGCGAGCCAGTGCATTTGGTTTCATCCTCGGTTACGACCGCAAGCTCAAGGATGCTCCAGTGGCGATGGGAGCTGCATTTAGCTTTACTGGCGGCAACGTCAAAAGTACCGGCAACATCAGTTATACCAAGAACAAGTATCAGGACTACGGAGTGCATCTCTATTCCAACTACAGTCCAAACGAGCATTTAAACGTGATAGGTGCCCTGCACTGGATGCACAACTTTTCTGATGTCACTCAGAAAGTTGGAGTAACCGCAACAAACGGAAACTATCTGTCCAAGGCACAGGGTCATATGACCACCGATTGGCTAGCTCTTGGCGTGAGATTCGAGACTTCATTTTCGGCTGGTGCGTTCACGTTTGTGCCACATGTAGAGCCACGTTATGTCTATGCCAAGATGCGTAACTTCGACACGCAAATCGATGGAGCAACAATATGGAATACCCATGCTAGGGGCAACAACTTCTTCCAGATTCCAATAGGTATTGCCGCCAGAGCAGATTTTCTAACAGAAAGTGGATGGACTATACGGCCAAACGCTGATATAACGATTGTTCCGCAAGTCGGCTCAACGAAACTTAAGACTGAGTTACGTAACTCCTACAATGCAGCGGATGTGGCAGAAGGCGAATTCATGGGCAACTTCCAAACCGCCGTCAAGTTAGGAGTGCAGTTCAATCGCAAGAACTGGACGATGGGAGCAAAGTATGGGCTGGTCGCCGGCGACCGAGGCAAAATCGACCATGGCTTTATTCTTCAAGCTAGGTTTAGGTTCTAGTTTGAAATAGATGAGCAAAAGTAGGCACGAACTGAAAGCAGCTTTTGCTCAAGCCATAATCATGAGGTAATAAACCTTGAAGTAAGAAGCTCAATTAGCTTTCACAGAGCTTTAATTAACCTTTATCAAAACAAAGCCCCAACCTCGGGGCTTTGCAAAAACGAATTATGAGAAGTGATGCTCCTTAATCCGGAGGAGTCCAGCGCTGGTATCTTTCAGGAATTGGCAGCTCGGTATGCAATCGTCTAGCCGCTCTCCAACCCCAGTGCGGGTCAAATAGCATGGCTCTTCCAATATCGACCATATCGGCCGCGCCACCGCGAAGACACGTCTCGGCCTGCCAAGGATCCTGAATGAGGCCAACGCAAATCGTTGGGATGCCGCAATTGGGCTTAATCGCACGGGCTAGTGGAACCTGATAGCCTGGTCCCGGAGAGAGTTGCTGATCAGGGCTTAAGCCACCGGAGGAGACATCAACGAAATCAATTCCTAACTTCTTAGCTTCTTTTATGAACTCAATGGACTGATCTACAGTCCAGCTCGGCTCGGTTGTTACCCAGTCGGTGGCGGAAATCCTAACGCACAACGCCAACTCGGATACTGCTTCGCGCACCTGCCGGATGACTTCAAGTGGGAAGCGCATTCTATTTTCTAGGCTACCACCGTATTGGTCAGTTCTCTTATTGGAGATTGGAGAAAGGAACTGATGCAATAAGTATCCATGGGCGCAATGGATCTGAACGGCATCAAAACCAAGATTCTTGGCACGGATAGCAGCCTGCACAAAATCCTTACCTGTCTTCTTGATCTCTTCAACGGTCATCTCCTTCGGGGTGGCAAATCCAGGACCGTACGGAATAGGGGAAGGGGCTACAGGAATCCATCCACCTCTGCTGATAGGAACAGTTTCGTGAGCTTCCCAGCCCAGGCCAACAGAGGCCTTTCTTCCGGCGTGGCCAATCTGGACCATCATCTTGATGGGGGAGATGTCCCGGATCATCTTAAGCAGTGGCTTAAACGAATCGGCGCATTTTTCATCCCACAGTCCGAGATCGTTTCGTGAAATCCTGCCGATTGGATCGACAGCGGTCACTTCGATACACAGAAGTCCAGCTCCCGACATGGACAGGGCACCATAGTGTGCGAAATCGAACGATGTTACGCAGCCATTGTCGCCGGCGTACATATCCATGGGTGGAACGGAAAGTCTATTGACTAGCTCCATTGGGCCAACTTTGATTGGCGAAAACAACATACTCGACACTAAAATCCTCCTATGCATACACTTTCAAAGGTAATTGACAAGGATGCAAGCATTAAATAATGGAATAGGTATTTCTTCTATCTTAAAACCGTAATGGAAGCACACCACTTCAAAAAGTGGCATGAATAGGCAAGAAGCCTAAATTGAATGTCATCTGAGCTTGAATTTAAGTCATTCAGTCATATCCTCAGGGCTTGTTTCTCCTAGAAGATAATTTTCAGAGAGTAATGGTCTGATACTTCTGTTCTGATACAAAGCATTGGCAGTAGATAGTGAACTCTTCGCCAAATCCCAAAACTATTCATGATGAAATCTCAAAATTCGTCATGATGGAATTGGACAGAAATCCTATTGTTTATTTCCAATATCCTTCACTTATAGAAAGCCAAACAATTAGAGTGATTTGACGTAGGTATTCAAGATTTCGCTGTGTACTTGAAGTAGTTCTGATAGATGCTTGCTTTGGCAGTTGCTTGTGAGAAGTTAGAAGCAATGCTGCGAGACTGTTTTTCTAATCTGGGAGAGATAGGGCTTCGAATTTTAAGATTAAGTTTTCTGTTACAAGGTCAGCTATTGAAGAGGTAGTGCGGCAACAAGGCCGAAAAGAAGCTTCTGGAGAGCGTAAGGAAGTGCATCTTCTCTTCCTATTTTTGTCTATATGAATTAAAAAAGGGCCAAAGGAAGATTCTTTTGAATCTCAGTTGATTAAATCATTTGGTAATTTTAGGATAGTGCCTAAGGTACAGGCAGAACTTTAGCTATATTGCTACGCAGCTTCGTTTTTGCTGACTCCAGGTATCAGATTTAAAGATATTCGTATAGGCCTAGTTTCTTTTGTTCGAGATACAAAGGTTCCACTTTGGTGGGTGACGGGAAGGCAGAGGTCTAAATGATATTGGACAGGGAACTAATAAGCGAAGACAGTGGACTTTGAACTTGGATAGCAGTTTTAAGTTTTTATTTAGGATTAGAAATGAGACGAAGACTAAGATCTAAAGGAGTTAGAAAAGCCATTGTCCAGTACAGCAAAACAAAGGACACTCTGGGCGACAATGTGT
>JAJPXW010000382.1 GCA_021205255.1 Burkholderiales bacterium | reverse complement strand
TCTTAAAACTAGGTATGGACATAACTAGGGAAGGGTTACTTTCAGACACCTAAATCTAGCTAAGAGACAAGAAACAAACGAAATGAATTGAAGCGGCCATTTATTTCCCCACTCACTGATGGCCCCGTTTTTCTTAAGCTTAACACTGTACCTGCGCTTCTTTCTAATGACATTCGAATCATTTCTCCAGAGGTACAACTTCCGAATGACAGGGTCTTTAGTGCCCTTCAATAGTTCAGCCCTATTGCATCCAATAAATAAAGTGTATGAACTTCTATTAATTTGTATTACATCAAGTGGCAACCACTTTTCACAGATATAGAACAATTTTTCATAGGTTCTTTAAGAGCCTTCAACCAGTTAAACGAAATGAGACAGAAAAAACTTGCTGCAGAAGCCATGCTAGCTTTGGCCAAGCCTGCTGATTCAGTGCAAGGCGTGAGCCTTCATGAATCTGAGGATTCTGGCCAGAAAATTGCCATGTCCCATGCAACAAAGTTATCTGTATTTAATGGCGCTGGATACGGCTTAAAGAAAGGAAAAAGTCTTCGGAACGGATCGCATACAGATTTTAGCCTAGAGCTGGGGTATAACCATTCAGACAGTCTGACTCAAGTAAACGGCCAGGTTCTTAGCCAAGGGACACTTAAAAAATTTGCCTCCCCTTATGGCGAAGAGGAACTTGACGAAGTCGACGGTGCTACTTCGGTTCTAGGCGCTTTTTCTATTCTTACGCATGGGGAGGAAAGAAGTTTTATTTCATTCTTTCAAAATCACCATGAAGAAACCAAACTGTCTTTCCGACGCTTCACGACTTTTCCAGCACTAGAAGAAAAGATATCTAGTGGCATAGGAAGCTCGTGCACATGATCGGGGTTTTCTAATGGGTTTCGGAGGCCGTTCCTGGTCTTCCCGCTTGATGGTCAGTCAGGGTAAGCAGGAAGTTTAGGCAATGTTCTCCGGAATCTATTAGAAAGCGGGGAAAGGGAAGTTTTAACTTCCCTTTCCCCGCTTTATTTTAGTTCTTCGGCTTTATCTGGCTTTTCTAGTCTTTGTATTTTGCCAACTTTGCGGATTCTGAATTTCCATAGATTGAAGTTGAGAGGCTGGAACCATTGTTTCAACAATCCTATTGGCTGGAAGAGCTCCCTCTTTCATCTCCGAATCCAAATTCAATTGCGCTTTCTGTCTCATTGCTTCGGCCTTTATCATCCTTTCCTGCTCCGTAATAGGTACAGGAGGAGGTTCGAGAATCATGCTTCCGCCACCTAGAACTTTGTAGAGAGTCACATCGTTAGTGAGCTTTAGCTGTTCGGCTGTAATTAATTCCGTTTGAGCCGAAACCATCTGGCGTTGGCTTTCAAGGACTGTTAGGAAGCCGTCAAGACCATTTTGATATCTGCTATAGGACAACTTATAAGCGTTCTCAGTGGCTTGGACCAACGCTCTTAAAGCCGCGAGCTGCCGCTCTATCGTACCTTCTGTTGCCAAGGCGTCAGAAACTTCCTGGAAGGCCGTTTGAATCGTTAATTCATAATTAGCCACCATGGTATTTTTCTCGGCTTCCGCATAGCGCAATGCCGATATGTTAGCGCCACCGGTGAACAACGGAAGATAAATACTTGGAGCGAAGCTCCAGAGACCATAGCCTCCCTTGAACAAATCTGCTAATGCAATAGAGCCCTTGCCAATACTTGCCGTTAGAGAAATGGAAGGAAAGAAATTAGCCCGGGCCGCTCCTATGTCGGCATTTGCAGCTTTCAATTGGTCTTCAGCCGCCCTAACATCGGGCCTATTCAGTAAAACCTCGCTTGGCAACCCTTTTGGCGCAATTGCACCGTAATTAGTTGCGGAAACTAGCTTGGAGGGTTCGAGACTTTCAGGAACTGGCTTACCCACTAGCAAATTTAAAGAATTACGTGCCTGCGCCAATGTCCTCTGGTATTGCATGACTAAAGCACGAGCGGTTTCAACAGTTGTTCTCGCCTGCTCTAAATCCAATAATGAGCTTGCCCCATAACGATAGCTATCAGTCATGAGCTTATAGCTCTCCAACTGGCTTTGAAGCGTCACTTGCTGTAGATGCAAAAGGTCTTTCTGAGTACCTACATTAATCCATGCCGTAGCAACTTCCGCAATTAAGGAGTTTTGCACTGCATATTGATTTTCCTCGGTGGCAAAGTAAGTCTGCAAAGCGGCTTCAGTAAGACTTTGAATCTTTCCAAAGATATCAAGTTCCCAAGCTACGGAAAGATTGGCCTGGTACGTGTGCGAGGTATACGCCTTTCCGGAACTAGAAAGAGTCTTAGGGGTGTGCGAGGCAGACATGTCGAAACCGGCACCAGCAGTTGGGAACCAGTCTGCAGCAGTGATACCGTACTGCGCTCTGGCCGCCTGGACGTTATAAATTGCCACTCGTAGGTCTCTATTGTTCTCCAAAGCCATTGCAATGACTTGTCGAACCTTCTTGTCAGTGAAGTAGTGGTCCCAGGTTGGGAGCGGTTCAACCGCCCATCTTACGTCCTTATAGGCTTCCCCAGTAGGAAACGACTGTGGCACCGGTGCTTCCGGCTGATGGTAGGTTGGAGCCAATGTGCATCCTGCGGTGACGGCAAGCATCACCGCGACGGACAATAGCTTCAAAGTTCTCATTATTATTTTTCCTCCAGTCTAGGGACTGTCTCTTGACTAGCTTCTTTTTCTTCTGATGTTGGCTGATCGGTATCGCCGAATATCTTCACAATAAGAACGTAGAACATTGGTACGAAAATAATGCAGAGCAATGTTCCGGTGATCATGCCTCCAAGCACGCCAACGCCAATGGCGTTCTGGGCTCCAGAGCCTGCTCCTGTTGCTTTAGCCAATGGCAACACGCCAAGACCGAAAGCCAAGGAAGTCATGAGAATTGGTCGAATTCTTAGACGAACTGCTTCGCTAGCGGCTTTTACAATACCCATTCCCTGTTTATGAAGGTCACGGGCAAACTCAACGATAAGAATGGCGTTTTTACTGACCAAGCCTATTGTCGTTAGCAGGCCGACTTTGAAGTAAATGTCGTTATGCAGTCCAAAGGCACCAGTAAGACCAAGGGCACCAACCACACCCAACGGCATCACAAGAATCACGGCTACTGGAATAGACCAGCTTTCGTACAAGGCTGCTAAACAAAGGAACACAATCAATACGGAAAGCGTATAGAGGGCGCCTTCCTGTGCGCTAGCTTGCTGCTCTTGGAACGAGACACCGTTCCATGCCAGTCCGTATCCATATGGCAAGTCGTCAATGATCTTGGAAATTTCAAGCATGGCTTCTCCGGAGGTATATCCAGGAGCTGGAGTGCCCAGAATATTGACAGCACCTAGGCCATTAAATCTTTCTAGACGCGGAGTACCAGTTTTCCATGATAAGGAAGCAAAGGCGGAGAATGGCACCATGTCGCCCTTATCGTTCTTTACAAACCACTTTTCGAAGTCCTCAGGCATTTGCCGATAAATGGCATCGCCTTGTACATAGACCTTCTTAATTCTTCCCCGATCATTGAAGTCGTTGACATAGGTGCTTCCCCATGCCGTATTAATAGCTCCCGTGATCGTGCTAACAGCAACACCTAGGGAAGCGGCTTTAGGATAATCAATATTAAGTTGGAGTTCGGGAGCGTCTTCTTTGCCGTTTAACCTTACATTAAAGAGCTTCGGGTTCTTGGCGGCATCGGCAAGGACTTGTCTACGAGCGTCGGCTAATTTATCACGCCCTGCCCCAGCTAAATCCTGGAGGTACAAGTCAAATCCATCGGCCATTCCAAGCTCTGGTACGGCTGGCACAGCGAAAGCAAAGGATACCGAGTCTTTCCAGCTCATCAGCACTCTGTTTGCCCGCTGGACTATAGCTGGTGCCCACTGATTAGAATTTGGTCGCTCGCTCCAATCTTTCAGTCTCACGAATGCCATTGAGCTATTCTGACCTGCTCCGGCAAGGCTATATCCGACGACGTACATAACGGCCTGAACGTTATCCTTCTCCTCTTCCAAGAAATACCTTGACATTCTTGCGGCCACTGGGGCTGTCATTTGTTGTGTAGATCCGGGAGGCAAAAGGATTTGAACCATCACTGAACCTTGGTCTTCATTTGGAATAAAAGCCGTCGGCACCTTCATGAAGCCGTATACCATCGTGGCGATAATAGCGCCGTAAATAATAATGAAACGACCCCATTTTGGTACCATGCGACCAACGGCATTTTCAGCAAAATTCGCTCCTGCATAAAACCATCTATTGAAGAGTCCAAAAAAGCCCGTGGTTTTTTCTCCATGCCGAAGCGGCTTCAGCAATGTGCCACATAAGGCTGGCGTCAAGGAAAGGGCAACGACCACTGATAGAAGCATGGCAGAAACAATGGTTATTGAAAACTGCCGATAAATAACGCCTGTGGATCCGCCGAAAAATGCCATTGGAACAAACACGGCTGAAAGCACCATTGCTATACCAATTAGAGCTCCCGTAATCTGATCCATGGATTTTGCAGTGGCTTCCTTAGGGGGCAGTTTCTCGTCCCTCATGACACGCTCTACGTTCTCTACCACCACAATGGCATCATCGACTAATAACCCGATCGCCAGAACCATGGCAAACATAGTCAACATGTTGATGGATAGACCTAGAATTCCCAATACGGCAAATGTGCCGAGAACTACCACTGGCACCGCAACAGTCGGGATGAGAGTTGCCCGCAAGTTCTGTAAGAACAGGTACATAACGAGCACAACGAGGATAATTGCCTCTATCAGAGTCTCGACTACGCCTTTAATGGAAATCCGAACAAAGGGGGTCGTATCGTACGGTATGACATACATGTACTTAGGAGGGAAGTACCGAGCCAGTTCTTGAAGCTTCTCCTCTACTAACTGGGCTGTCTTCAAGGCGTTCGAGCCTGAAGCCAATCGAATAGACATGGCGGCCGCAGGTTTGTCGTTGTAAATGGCATAAGCATCGAACTGCTCCGAATTTTTTTCTATTCTGGCAACATCTCTTAGATAGACCTGCGCTCCGGCAGTAGTGGTTTTAAGAAAAATATTCTCAAATTGCTCAACGGTTTCAAGCAGTTGGTTTGAGGTTATCGTAGCGTTGAGCATAATGCCAGATACAGATGGCAATCCGCCAACTTGACCGGATGCCACCTGAACATTTTGTGCCGTAATAGCAGCTTCGACTTCCGCAGTAGTTAGATCATATTGATAGAGTTTGTCTGGATTTAACCAGATTCTCATGGCGTACTCTGATCCAAATACCTGCGTTTCGCCTACGCCTGTCACGCGGCTGATCGGTTCCTCCATGTAGGACACCAAGTAATCGGCCAACTCTGCAGTTGGGATTGAGCCATCAGTTGAAGTTAGGCCAACTACTTCCAGAAAGCTCGCTGTCGTTTTAAGAACAGTAATTCCTAGCCTTTGGACAACTTCTGGTAGTGAGGCTTGGGCTTGCGCTAGTCTATTTTGAACCTGGACTTGTGCCATGTCCGGGTTGGTTCCTGGCGCGAAAGTAAGAGTCATGGAGACCCTACCACTAGATTCGCTTTGCGAATTCATGTAGAGGTAGCCATCAAGACCCGTCATCTTC
>JAJPXW010000015.1 GCA_021205255.1 Burkholderiales bacterium | reverse complement strand
CTTCCATCGCCTTTTCGTCACTTTCTCGGGCATCTACCCACTCGCCTTTACCTCCACTCATCTCTTTTTTCCAGAATGGTGCTTCAGTCTTTAAGTAATCAATGATGAATTCGCATGCATCAAAAGCTTCTCCACGATGCATGCTAGAGACTCCGACAAAAACAATTTGATCGGATATCTTTAGCTCACCAACTCTGTGAATCACTGTAACATCAAGTACATCCCAGCGATCCCTCGCCTCTTCAACGATTTTTTCAAGACTCTTTTCTGTCATTGCCGGATAATGCTCAAGAGTCATTGATTCAATTTGGCGATTTCCACTAATATCCCTGACTGTTCCTACGAACATAACGACCGCACCGGCCTTTGGATCGGACTTTAGTGCAGCAAGTTCCTTACCGACATCAAAATCTTCATTACTGACAATTATTTTCATGGCTGCCTTTTCTGATTTATAGATTGAATCCAGTAAAGGGAATATAGGTGACTCTATCGCCTTTCTTAAGATCTGCGTTCGCAGGAATGTCAGCTAAGCCATCGGCCCAAACGCAGGAACTTAAAACAGCTGAATTTTGCGTACGGTAATTTTCCAATGCCCCTTCTGCATTGCGTCTTACTCGAATAAATTCCCTGCGGCTATCTCCCTTCCAGTCAAAAGCTAGCGGAAGTGAATAACCTTTCACTTCAATTTCGCTTCTACCAGATAGTTTCAGAATCACCGGTTGCGCAAAAATTAGGAAAGTCACTAGACCGGATACGGGATTGCCCGGCAATCCAATAAACGGAATTCCATTGACTAAACCTTTAGCGACCGGCTTACCAGGCTTGACGGCAATGCGCCACATATCAAGGCGCCCTATCGATTCAACTGCCGATTTAATATAATCGGCCTCTCCCACACTCATTCCGCCGCAGGTAAGGATCAGGTCTGAATTGCGACTGACTTTCTTAAAAGCCTCAACTGTAGATTCATAGGTGTCGGGGATATTTCCAGCATCAAACACTTCGCACCCGAGTTGATGGAGCATGCCGCGGAGAATAAAGCGGTTGGAATTGTAGATACCACCTTCTACCAATGGCTCTCCTGGCATTGAAAGCTCATCTCCAGTAAAGAATAAAGAAACGCGTATTGGCTTGTAGCAAAGAAGCTCTTTAACGCCTACGCTAGCTGCCGCTCCCATACAGGCTGGATGCATACGATCGCCTTTTTTAAGAACCACATCCCCTTTCTTGATATCGCAACCAGCCTTCCTGACAAAAGCCCCTTTCTTAGGTGCTTTTTCAAATTTAACCATATGGTCGGGTTCAGCAGTCGCCTCTTCCTGCGGAATAACCGTATCGGCACCTTCTGGTAACGGAGCACCTGTAAAAATTCTTGCTACTGTTCCTTCTTCTAACTTATTGCCAACGTGACCGGCCTGAATCCTATCGGAGACTTTGAACTCGAGTTTTCCATTTTCGAAATCGGATGCCCTAACGGCATAGCCATCCATTTGAGAGTTGTCAAGAGGAGGGACATTAATATCCGAAATCACGTCTTCGGCAAGTATTCTGTCAGTGCTGTACAAAGTAACGACTTTTTCAGTTCCAGCCACGACACCGATATCTTTTAGCAGAATGTCCTTCGCTTCTTCAACAGTTAGCATATTTAAAACCTCGCGTTCAATTTCAGCTTTGACGCAATCCATTTGGCAATATCAAGTGGACTGTCAATATTCAGTACTTCCAAGTTTTCAGGCTTTACCGACTTATCGTCTGTCACTAAAGCTTCGATACTTTTATCGGATTTATAAAGTGGTTGTTCGGCATTGACTCCTTCTCGCCAAACTTCAAGTCTCAGTCCAGCCGAAGGCTCTGATTTAAATCCTTCCACTAGCACAAGATCGCATGGATTTAGAACTTTTAGAAGGTCAGCTAAAGTAGCTGGTTTCTCCGGAGTCTGAGAAATAAGCGCCCAAGATTCTGCAGTATGGATAATCACTTGCTTAGCTCCAGCGTGCGCAAATCTCCAGCTGTCTTTCCCCTTCTTATCGACTTGCACTCCATGATGTGCGTTCTTTATAGCCGAAACCTTTAATCCCGCCTGAGTAAAAATCGCCACCAACTTTTCTACTAATGTGGTTTTGCCACTTCCGGAATAACCGACAAAATTTACAACTTGCATAAAATCAAAGGCGAGAGTCTCGCCTTCTGTAACTTAAAAATTAAGAATTTTCAGCAATGTATGATTTCACAGTGTCCTGGTCTATACCCATCACTTCAACCCGCTGTGGGAGTCTAAGAAGATTTTCGTAACCTTCCGGAATTGGAGGATAGAAGCCACAGGCCTCCTTAATCGTACCTGCAAACTTTGCTGGTAACGCCGTTTCAAGACATATGGTCTTAATTCCTGGAATCCTCTGTTTAAGTGCCGCATTAATACCATCAGCCGTATGCGGATCAACTAGGAACTGGTACTTATCCCACACTTCCCGTATTCTCTTAAGACGTTCCGCATGAGTGCTTTTAGCTGCTACAAAACCGCTTTCTTTAACTTTCTGCCATTCTGTAGCGTTCAATAAAAATTCTTTCTTTGTTCTTAACTCATCCCATAGTTCGTTTACTCTCTGGGAATCATGGCCGGTGATGTCGTAGATATATCTTTCGAAATTAGAGGCCTTCGAGATATCCATAGAGGGCGAGCTGGTCTTATAAGTATGAGCACTGTCTCTTATACGATATCTTCCAGAGCGGAAAAATTCATAGAGAACATCGTTTTCATTAGTAGCAACAATGAGACGCTTTATAGGCAACCCCATTTGCTTAGCAATCCAGCCGGCTAGGACATCGCCGAAATTTCCAGTTGGAACAGAAAATGTTACCTCTTCGTCTTTATCTTCAACTGCCTGCAACCAACCGCTAAAGTAATAGACCACCTGTGCGGCTATTCTTGCCCAGTTAATGGAATTAACAGCCCCAATGCTGTATTGCTTCTTAAATTTAAGATCCGAATTGATTTCCTTAACTAGATCCTGGCAGTCATCGAAATCTCCTTCAATTGCAATATTGAAAATATTCGGATCCATTAAGGAATACATCTGCGCTTTCTGGAAATCACTCATCCTACCGTAGGGCGAAAGCATAAAAACTTTAATACCCTCGCGTCCGCGCATGGCATATTCAGCAGAACTCCCAGTGTCACCACTGGTGGCGGCAAGAATATTTAAATGCTCGTCTCTCTTAGAAAGAAGATTTTCAAATAAAGCTCCAAGGTATTGCATTGCAATATCCTTAAAAGCCAGCGTTGGGCCATTGGAAAGTTCAAGAATAGAAAGCTCGCTGTCCAATGGGTGCAATGGAGTAATCTTTGCAAAGTCAGTGCCCTTTCTTCCATGACCGAAAGTTTTTTCTGTATAAGTTTCCTGACAGAGCTTTGCAATAACTGATCTTCCTAAGTCGTCGGCGAACAACGACATAACAGCCATTGCTAAATGGGCGTAGCTTAAAGATCTCCAAGTCCACAAAGTATCTTTGGAGACTTGCGGATATTCTTTTGGAACATAAAGTCCACCGTCCCTTGCAAGACCTCCAAGCACAATTTCAGAATAGGTGGCGGCAGGAACTCCGCCACGAGTAGACACATAAATCATTAATTGAGTTCCTCCATCCTAAGTAGGACAATTGGTCCACGAACACTGGCCAAAGCCTGCATGGTACGGATGGCTCTTTGTATATCCGCTTCTTTTGCGGAGTGTGAAAGAAGGATAACTTCAGTGCCCTTTTCTTTAGTGGGCGCTTCCTTCTGAATCATCTGTTCAATAGATACGCCGTTGTCGGCGATAATTCTTGTGATATCTGCTAAGACGCCTGGTTTATCCTCAACTGGAATCCTTAAATAGTAGGAAGTGACGATATCGCCAAAATCTGTCCAGTGATTAACATTTTTATCGGCGCTAACAGTTGGCATCTTCGGTCTTTGCGAAGCGTGCACTTCAGCTGTCCTTGCGATATCGACAAGGTCGGCTATCACTGCGCTTGCCGTAGGCTCACCACCGGCTCCTTTACCGTAATAAAGGGAGGACTCAGCCGCATCGGCTTTTACCACAACGGCGTTCATGGCGCCTTCCACATTAGCTAGCAACTTCTTATTTGGAACTAACGAAGGATGGACTCTAACTTCAATACCCTTGTCCGACTTCTTCGTAATTCCCAGCAACTTAATGCGGTAGCCAAGTTCCTCAGCGTATTTAATATCTTTTGGATCAAGCTTACTAATGCCTTCGATATGGACTTTATCCATATTGACTGGGATTCCAAAGGCAATAGCCGATAGAAGCATGATCTTATGGGCCGTGTCGATTCCTTCAATATCAAAAGTAGGATCGGCTTCAGCATAACCTAATTTCTGGGCTTCTTCCAGAACATCGCTAAAGGTTCGACCAGTATCGCGCATCGTCGACAGAATAAAGTTGCAAGTACCATTAATAATGCCTGCAATCCATTCAATATCATCGGCCGCTAACCCTTCGCGCACGGATTTAACAATAGGGATGGAGCCCGCCACAGCCGCTTCAAAGGCTACGTTTACACCAGCTTTCTGGGCAGCTTCAAAAATTTCGTTTCCACATTCGGCAAGCAAAGCCTTATTGGCTGTCACTACATGCTTGCCTTTGGCAATGGATTCCAAAATTAAAGTCTTGGCAGGCTCAATTCCACCAATTAACTCAACAACGACGTTAACCTCAGGGTCATTGACGATGTCTCTCCAATCTGAAGTAACAGGAATATCTGCATCGACAAGTGGTCTTACCCTTTGAGGATTGCGAACTACGACACGCTTGACTTCAATATCAGTGCCAGTCCTATCAGCAATTAAATTCTTATTACGCTTGAGGACGTCGTAAGTTCCTTTGCCTACATTGCCAAATCCCGCTAGACCAAGTTTTAAAGATGTCGCCATTGTTGAGTTCCTAGTTATTAATTAGCTTGGGCTTCCGCTCTTGCTTCAGCTTCAGCTTTAGCGGCCGCCTCGGCTTTCTTTGCGGCTTTTCTTTCAGCCTTCTCTGCTTTCTCTGCCTTCTTTTCCGCTTTCATTTGGGCCTTAACAGCACCTTCCCTGTGTTTCTTCATGGCTTTTTCTTCCTTAGTGGTGATATGGTGCACTGAAGAAACTTTTGCTGTGGAATGCTGAACATCGGGAGTAGGTTCGGGAGCGGTCATACCTTTCCATTTACGGGTGATGCTCTGCTGTTTATGATGATGCTTCTTAATGTAGCCGTCCTCTTCGAACATCTTCTTGATGCCACGGATTGCCTGCCGTAGACGGTCTGCATTTTCAATCATGGCAATGCGCACGAACCCTTCACCGTATTCGCCAAAGCCAATTCCAGGAGAAACGGCCACTTTGGCTTTATCAAGCAGGCGGTTAGAGAATTCGACACTTCCCATAGGCTTGTAGAAATCCGGCAATTCAGCCCAGATGTACATAGAAGCCTTTGGCTTTTCGACTTCCCACCCAATATCATGCAATCCTTTAACTAAGAGATCGCGACGGTCCTGGTATTCCTGACGAACTTGCGCGACAATATCCTGCTGACCATTAAGAGCTTCGATAGCGGCTACTTGCAATGGAGTGAAAGTGCCGTAAT
>JAJPXW010000285.1 GCA_021205255.1 Burkholderiales bacterium | reverse complement strand
CAAGAAGTCGAATTTGCTTATTCAGGTAGATGAGTCGACAAATCACCACTTCGGCATCTTCAGCATGAAATGGAAATCATCCTTGTCCATAAATTCAAAAGCGACTGGTCTATGGAAGCTGGAAAAGGTAAATATCAGCAAGCAGTCACATTATGGCAAGGAGAGATGTGGATTAGATATCCACTTGGATTTGAAGAGTTAGCAGAATTAGCAAAACAAAAATGGCCGTTTACAGAAATACCGTTAAATGCCCAATCATTGTTTTCGTATTGCTGCTACCTCGGTATCGTCAAACAACCACCCAATAGTGATCTTGAAAAAAGAATTTTTCTTGAGTCTACAGGTGAAAAAGAGAGAATTCGTTATGTCGAAATAGCTTGTCCAGCTGTAGCACTTAATGAACCACTACTTTATATGGAGGAAACATCCGCATGGGCAAATGAACTTAAGAACTGTCTTCCAGAAAAAGAATTGGAAGAAAAACTCAAAAGGAGGCCAAACCTCAAGAACATTATTGCCGATCCTGACAAGAAAAAAGCAGATATCACTTTTTCAATCAGAAGCAAAAAGGAGTCCTTCCTTTCTTCTCAGCCAGGAAGCGGATCAACAATCATTGCAATGGCTTCAAAAATGATTAATGCACAGATTCAAAAGCTCGAAAAGGAGAAGAAAATTATGCAAGGTACACCAATTGAATTAGCTAAGAAATCAGTCAATGAATCATCCTTAAAGGCAATCACAAAAACTAAAACTCAAGAAATGGAGGAACAATTGAAGAAAGAGAATCTTTACCCATTCAATAAAGAAAAACCAGTTGAAGAAACTTTAGTAGTTGTTACACATGATGTTACAACCCCGACTGAAGTTAAACGAGTTTCCGGCTTCACTAAATTTCTAAAGTCTGTCTTCACTTTCTTTAGGGGTTCTGAGGAAAACGCACCACCAGCTGTAAACTCAAAAGACACTGTAAAAGAAAGCACTGGATTAGACGCAAATTCAAATACCACTTCAATGCAGGTTGAAATCGAACTTTCAAAGTCATAAGAAGCAAAACCTGCAGTTAATAAAACCGAAGATGAATCTCCAAAATTCGAAACCATTCATCCCTCTAACTTTTACAACCAGAATGATTCTGACCAAGATCTAAATGAACTAGACAAAGCAGAAGAAACTAAAGAGATTAGAGAGAGCAAGTTCGTTACCATCGTTCATAACAAAGATCAGCTAGATCCTCCTAATCAAGGAAAAGAAAGTAAAGAGGAACTATCTTTAAAGTCTACTCAAAAGGAAGAACCTACAATTAATAAAATCCCATCCACCAAGGAAGCTAATCTAGAGGAAAGCTCTCCAAAGACTTCTTCTCAAGTTGATCCCATTAAAGTAGAAAATGCTTCTGATTCTTCTGAAGTTCCCAATAGGTCTAAACCGACTGTCCAAGAAGCCAGTAACACAGAAAAGGTAAAGAAGACGAGTCCTAAAACTACTAGATCACGCTCTTCAAAAATAACTACAACTGGATCAGCAAAGGTGCCTTCTAGCACTAGAAACAAATCCTCTAAAACCAAGCCTTCGCCTAAGACACCTAAACAGGAGAATCCTCCCGCTAATACACCAAAAGCTAACAACTCTACTACCTCTAAAGATAGTTCCTCTTCAAGTGCAAAAGCTAAGGCAAACACCGCTCCAACAATCAAGAAAGTAGACAATTCTACCAATAAAACACCTGTAAAGAAAACCACTGCAAAGACTAGAAACTCAAGTAAAGCAACTGGAACTAAAGCGACAACTTCACCGAAGAAAAAGTCATCTAGTTCTAACGCTGTAAAGACTCAGGAGGGAAAAGCTCAAGGATAGAAAATCACAGTTGAGTCTTTAAATCAACTTTCAAAAACCAAGAAATCTTGATCTCACAGACCAGTGCAATCCCACTAAATAGAAATCGAAATCGATTATTTAAAACAAAGTAGATAACCATCCCTAGGAACAAAACTAACGATTGGAGACTATCGAAATGCCTGAACTCTATGAGAGGAAAGAACAAGAGGATATTGCGAAATCTCGATGCTGGCTGAACTTTCTAGCTAAGAAATCAGTTGAGAACAAAGATCTGCATGTCGTTTTGACTCTTACTAAATCAGTCGCTTTCACTCAGGAAAAACGAAAAGAGCTACCAACAGAAAAGCATGGAGCTGGCCTTGTTTTCCAAAGAAGGTTCTTGCGTCCTGAAAAAGTTCCCTTGGCAATCAAAAAGGCAAAAGCAGAACGCAAGGATCTAAAAGCCCGCAGTAAGGACTTGAAAGCCTTCATAAAGAAAATTCGTACCACTTCCATTCAAAGGAAAAGCGAAGGTAACAGACCGGACGTTTGCCACTGGGAATACGATACTGAGAAGTTCACTAGAAATGCTGAAGTCTATTGCGCAAAACATCTAGAAGCTCCAGTACCCTCGCAACATTCCTATTTGGCAAATAAAACTAAAGCTCTAGCCCGTACGCCAGCTCAAATCAAAAAGCGCTGTAGAAAATTGATAGAGCTTGCCTTCAGGCCACTTACGAATTCAGATATTGAAAAACTAAGAAAATTTAGAACCTGGAAAGAAAACGAAAGTTTACGACTGGATGCAAGAGCTGAGTTCTTTAACCATCAGGTCGATTACTGGAAAGAAAGATCCTCCAAAGTCGTAACTCACCGCATCCACGTTAGGAAATACAAAGGCCATTACGGAGAGCCTTATTACTACAACCGCCGTGATGTATACATTCCTGACCATGCTTTCTGCGATGTTTTTAGGAAGCCTTTCAAATGAGAAGCGAATCAAGTTATAACAGAAGGTTCCTACAGCCTTATCGGCATCCCTGGGAACTTGGGTCAGCATTATTCTGGACATTGAATGCTGGTTACTGCTGTGCGCTTTACGGCCTTGGCTTTATTGGATTCACGATTTCCGCTAGTGGCTTTGCACTAAACATGTGCTTTGCTTGCTGGAGATTAGTTGAAGGCTGGAGAATACTGAGAGCTAGAAGTTACTTACATGGTTACTGCATTGGTTTTATGAGCATGCAGGAACTTGCCAAACTTACTAAATATGACGAAATTTGGCTAGGCAGTGGCTTTGTTTGGCATCCAGCCCATTCCCAGAAGCTCTATGATCTTTCTAGGTGTGGCTTTAGAAAATGGAGACTCGGCAAGTTCTTCCTATTTCTTAGTGGAAGAAGTAAAGAAGCCCAGCCCGATTCCGAACAAGGTCTTGCATCACTACATGGTCTAAATTCAGGTGAATATGACCTCTATCGGCCATTTCAGAACTTTGAAGGTGGCACGGCTGTTGTGGGAACAACGCAAGCAGGTAAAGGTGTTGTTCTAAATGTATTAATCGCTCAGGCCATATTGCGCGGGGATACAGTTCTGATTTTTGATCCGAAAGGATCTGAAAGACTATGGAATTCCGTCTGCTGCGCTTGTCGAGTCGCTAAAAGACCTGAGCCCTATTTCTTTACGACTGAAGCCGATGGCAAAGGCGTCCGTCTAAATCCATTAAACACTTGGACAACTTCCGGTGAAATAGCAACTCGTATTGTCTCCGTTATGACGGCCGGTTCCGACGATGTATTCCGAGCCTATGCCTGGTCAGCTATCGACACCGTCGCTGGAGCTTTAATCCATCTTGATTATTCTCCGACGATTAGCTTGATTGAATTTCATATCAATGCTGGCATACAAGTTCTTTTAGCTGAACTTTTAGATAAGCATGTTCAAGAATTTGCTGAAAATGACTGGAAAGCAAAAGCACGTAGCTTTATGCCACCACGAGCAAGAGATACAAGCGATCAAGTCGATGAACTACTTCTCAAGATTTCCTGGTATCAAAACGTCCTTCCAAATGCAAAGAAGATAAGAGTCATTGATGCAGCTCTAAAGGTCTTCTATCACAGTAAGGAGCATTACAGCAAGATTACTTCTTCGCTTATCCCCTGCTTTGCGATGCTGAATAACGGAGACCTTCAAAATATTCTGTCTCCAAATCCCATGGACGATAAGGATCAAAGACAGATCACCAGCATTGAAAAGATCATTGTGGATTCTGGAGTTCTCTACGTTTCCATGGGCTCTTTGCAAAATGCTGATGTGGCAAGTGCCGTTGGTGCAATCTTTCTTGCCGATTTAGCAGCTGTCGCAGGTAAACGCTATCAAATAAGAAAGAAGGATAGAAGAATTGCTCTGTTTGTTGACGAAGTAAGTAACGTCCTTAATGTTCCTTTGATAGAAATTTTGAATAAAGGAGCTGAAGGCGGAATTTATGCCACTTGTGCTATGCAGACAATGGCTGACCTTGAAGTCAGAATGAATAGCAAGGCTGCCGCCCGCAAGGTAATCGGTAACTTGAATAACGTTATTGCTTTACGAACTAAGGACGGTGAGACTCGGGATGTCTTTACTGAATCTTTAGGTAAGACCTATATCCACCAAATCGATACTTCACTAAGCACTCATTCGGATTCAGTCGATGGCATTCCTACTTATAAGGCCGGAGCTTCCCACAAGAGAAGTAGCCAGCGAGAAGACATAGTTCCAGCTGAATACTTTTCCATGCTTCCTAACTGCCAGTACTTTGGAATGGTTAGTGCCGGAATGTTCATAAAGGGGCGAGTACCGATACTTTTTGATGCCGAGGAAGTTCAAAAGAGCACTAAATCAAAAGCTGAACTTAAAAATGAAGACCAGTTAGTGCTTAAAGAAGCTCTTGAACTCTTTGAGGAACCAGTAAAACAGAAAGGAGTCCTCCAATGAAAGAAAGACTCTCAATCATCCTTACCCTGACTTTTATCTTCTGCTTTATGTGGTTTCCTCTGGAGTTCACGCAAGAGCATTGGTTAAAGCTTGCCCAGCAAGAAAACGAGGAAGCAACCAACCACTTGCATGGTCTCTATGACTGGACAATCGAATCAGCAGAAAAGTTCGAAAGCCTGGTGGACATTCCGCTCTTTCCAGAAAAAGTCCGCGAAGACGATGTAGAGAGAACAGCCGTAGCTGAAGTCGGAAGAATTTTTGATATTCCTTACTTTAAAAGTCTAAAAGCGATGATTTCCAACGCGATTTTGCGAATGTTCTTCGCATTGACTTGGCTTCTCCTTTGCCTACCGATCTACGCAGTCGTAGTGCAAGACGGCATGATCCAAAGGAAATTGAGGTACGAAAGCTTTGCGGCTCCTCACCCAATTCTCTTCCAGACCGCCCTGCTGATTCCAGCTTTCCTAGGTTTCACGCTGGCAATGACTTTAATTGCCCCATTTACTGTGGGGTCCTGGCTTGGATTCTTCGATTTGCTTTTCCTTGGACTCGGGCTGCACTTATTGGTCTCTAACTTTCATAAATATAGCTAGAAAAATAAAGGAACTTTTACTAAATGATCTTATCTGCACTCAAAATCTCAACAATTAACGTAAAGTTGGTGTTATCTGCTCTCTTTTTTCTATTTCCTGTAGCTACCTGTCTCTGTGCAATGAACATTGCCCATGCAGCTGACTGTTTTGATAGTCATGGCGAGCGTCATGGAGTTCCAGCCGACCTTCTGCGAGCCATTGCTCTGACTGAGTCTTCCGGAAATCCTAAAGCCATAGGCCAAAACAGTTCTTCCCAGGATTTGGGATTAATGC
>JAJPXW010000384.1 GCA_021205255.1 Burkholderiales bacterium | reverse complement strand
GATATACCGTTTGCAACTAATGAGCGTAAAAGCAAATTAGGTGCGCGTGACGTAATTTTTAGGTGATAGATATGTCAAAGAAAAACATATTAATTCTGGACTGTGGCACTAAGAACTTTGGCGTAGGTGGCAAAATCAACCACCGCTTGTCGGATTTAGCAATGAAGGTCCTGACAAAACTTGGCCATAGCGTTCAAATTACATTTGTTGATTCCGCTTGGGAAATTCCTGAAGAAGTCGACAAAATTAAGAAAGCCGATGTAATTATCGTTCAGACCCCGGGTTGGTGGATGAGCCCACCTTGGACATTTAAGAAGTACGAAGATCAAGTTTTTGTTCAGCCAGGAATTTGCGGCACTGATGGTCGCCACGAAGAAACTCCAGAAGATGGTTATGGAACAGGTGGCATCCTAAAGGACAAAAAGTACATGCTTAGTTCTACTTGGAATGCTCCGAAAACTGCTTTTGATAGGAAAGGAGACTTTTTCGAAGGCCAAGGAATCGATGGAGTTTTCCTACCGGTACATAAGGCTTTCCAATTTTTAGGAATGAAACCTATGCCAAGCTTTATGTGCAATGATGTTATTAAGAATCCAGATCCTAAAAAAGACGACAAACGCTGGGAAGAGCATCTTAAGAAATATTTTTCATAGTTTCTGGAAAGCTTAGGCAGATAGAAGTGAGGGTAGTAGTAAAAACAGTTGGATCTGTGTTTTACTACTGTTTTTCAGGAGTCGAGCCTAAACGTCGTTTCTACCTAAAGTAAAGCCACTGCTGGTAAATCCTTCAGTGGCTTAATTGTTAAGTCCATCACACTAAGACTTTAGTTAGACAAGCTCATGCAGCCAAGACAGTATTTATTCTTGCCTACGTAAATACTACTTATTTGTTTCTGCACTTGTCGGCGCAGTTGTGGCCGGTGCACTAGGCGTTGAGCTAGTGGTTTCCTGACTTGGTACTGGAGTAGTGACTGGTGCACTGGGAGCTGGGGATGTAGCTTCCTTAGTTGGAGCAGGAGTTGTAGGCGCCTGACTTGGGGCTGGAGTTGCGGTTGCCTTACCTGTTGCTGGAGTAGAGGCTGCCGAACTTGAAGCGGCGCCCTTTATATCTTCACAAGGCACACAATTTAGCTTTCCAGAAGTTCCTGGTTCACAACAATAATCAAGTACCTTTATTGACTCTATGTAGTCATCATTTGATGGAGAGATAGAGGATAAATAGACACCAAGCATTGCTACTGCGACAAGGCCTAAAGTGACGAGGACTCCTAGCCAGTCGCTAACTCTAGCAAAGTAGCGGAACCAAATAAGAATTCCAATAATGAACACTAGAAAAAGTGCCCCTAGCAAAGAGGCATGAAAGGTAGGAAGGCTCGTGAAGTACTCTTGGGCAACTGTTATATATTCCATTTATGAAGTTCTCCTAAAGCAATGCAGTAAATATTTGAGGGGGGATTTTCTCACAGTAGACTCGGCACTTTGCATATAGTGAATGTTTTTAGGTATGTTGGTCTAAGAGAGAAAATTTTCTAAATGGCTAGAAGACTAGTCTTCTAAGCACCAAGATGATAAGAAAATTTTTCGTATCTGATTGATGTAATAGTTAGCACCTATCCTAAAAACTTTTAGTTTTAATGGGCTTGTGCCAAAGTGTCTCTTATAGAGGTAATGCCGTTGCTATAGGTAGTATGAGGTCAGTTAATAGGCCAACTATATTTGGGTTTAAATTCCTTCTTTTACTTAATGCCAAATATCGAAGACCTGTACAATCTGCTTGTTAAAAACTTTGAGGATGAATGCATGTCGGATGATATTGACGATTTAGAAGCCTTTAGAGCGCAGGCAATGGAACTAGTGGATCGGAGCTTCTTTGATGAAAATCAGAAAAAAGTGCTTTCCTGCATACTCGAGACTTCAATCCCAGTAGAAGCCGATGGTGCGGCAAGTGTGCTATCTCCCGAAAAAATTGCTGAAAAAGTTGGCCTGAGCCTTGAGGAAGTTTGGGATGCCCTGCATTTATTTGAGGAGATGGGTGTCCTGGAAATAGGAGATCGGTGGAGAACTGTGCACTGAAAATAAATCCTTCTTTCAACTAACCATGCCATAAAGTTGGAAGACTACGTGTATATCCCATTGTAAAAATGGTAGATGGATGGGAGGAAGGCTTATTCAGAATTCCAATTGCTAAGGGGAAGCGCAGTGCTAACTATTTGCAAGCTAGCTTTGTGTTCAGGTCGGCTTTCTTATGGACCGTACCCTACTTTTCTTAGGCGCAAGTATTTATATGACTCTTGTGAAGGTCGGTTATTATTTGGTAGCAGTTCTCTATCCACAAGTCGGCACTAAAACAAAGAAAGCCAAAACAGACTTCTTTGATAGGTGGTAAAGATTATTTGCAAAGGTAGGGTGCTGGAAAGAACTGGTTGCAGCCAGTGTTAAAAGGCCATGGACTGTCCAGCGTTGTCAGATATAAAAGAAAAACTTCCACGCTGATCAACTATGCTCTAGTAAAAGAGGCGGGAGTTTCAGGTCTCAAGTAGCGAGTTTGGAATAAAAAACCAGAGCCAGCGGCTCTGGTTTTCCCAAAAATTGGCAACTACCTAAGTTTGGTTTCTTTATAAACAACGTGTTTGCGTGCAATTGGATCATACTTCGTGATTTCCATCTTGCCACTCATATTGCGTTTGTTCTTAGTGGTCGTATAGAAGTGACCTGTGCCGGCCGAAGAAGCCAGTTTGATTTTTTCTCGGATTCCTTTTGCCATGGTGAACTCCTTTTATTAGATTTCGCCGCGGGCCTTGAGATCCGCTAGGACGGCTTCAATGCCGTTCTTGTCAATCGTGCGCAGGGCAGCGTTCGTTACTCGCAGACGAACCCAGCGGTTTTCGCTCTCAACCCAAAAACGACGATACTGTAAATTGGGTAAAAAACGACGCTTGGTCTTGATATTAGAATGCGAGATGCGATGACCAACCATCGGGCGTTTGCCGGTGACTTGACACACACGTGCCATCGCTTACTCTCCAAAAATAAAACGGTTAAAATTTCCTGAGGTTCGACCAAAATTAGCCGTTGCCCAGGAACGAAAAAACGAGATTATACTGATTTTTCTAACCTTGTGCACGAGCCCGAAGGTAAGCTTGGGCTTGGCAAATTACGAATTCCAAAAGCAATTTTCCAAGATTGGGTGCTAGGAATTCATCACGCTGAAAGACCTGAAAACCTATGGAAATAATACTCGCCCAGCCAAGAGGCTTCTGCGCAGGCGTCGATAGGGCAATCGCAATTGTCGAGCGAGCCCTTCAAGTTCATGGAGCTCCAATCTACGTCCGTCACGAAATTGTTCACAATAAATATGTTGTAAGTAAACTTAAAGAAAAGGGTTCCGTCTTCGTCCATGAAATTGATGAAGTACCTGATGGGTCTGTGCTTGTCTTTTCTGCTCACGGTGTTCCGAAGTCCATCCAAAAGAGAGCTCAGGAAAGGGACTTGATTATTTACGACGCCACATGCCCCTTAGTAAGAAAAGTCCATGCAGAAGTAACAAAAATGGATAAGGAGGGCTATCAGATCATCATGATTGGGCACGCTGGCCATCCCGAGGTTGAAGGCACAATCGGACAAGTGGACTCAGAAGTCCAGATTGTCGAGAGACCATCTGATGTCGCTCGACTTTCAGTCGCTAATCCAAATAAGCTGGCCTATGTCAGTCAAACAACAATTTCTCTTGATGATGCGAAAGCAGTCATCAAGTCCCTAAAAGAGCTTTACCCAAAAATTTTGGAGCCAAAAAAGGACGATATTTGTTATGCCACACAAAACCGCCAGGATGCAGTAAAAAAATTAGCTTCCGAAGTGGATATTGTGCTAGTGGTGGGCAGTAAAAATAGTTCTAACTCCAATAGGCTGCGGGAAGTGGCTGAAGGAGCTGGTACTAAGGCTTATCTTTTAAATGGAGCTGACGAAATTGAAAAAACGTGGTTCAGGAATATTAAAAAGGTTGGTATCACGGCTGGAGCGAGCGCTCCTGAGGTATTGGTTGAGGAGATTATCGAGGCGCTTAAGAGAATTGGAGTTGGAAGTATCAAGACGATGGAAGGTGTCGAAGAAAACGTAGAATTTCCTCTCCCTAAAGGCCTTTGGAAGAAAGACTTGGAAAAAGCGTTGCAACAACGCAATTTGCATGTCATTAAAGCTCCTTTCGGAGCTATCTTTCTTCATTATGACGATGGCCAGCTTAGCAAGGTAGATTTTAGTTGCGAGGAACCAGCTGAAGTCGTCAATGAAAGATATAAAACCAAAGAGGACAAGGCTCTTGAACAATATCTTGCGGGCGATATCCATGCGCTAGATGGCTGGCCTCTTTCTCCTAACGGAACAGATTTTCGAAAGCAAGTTTGGGAAGTAGTACGGGCTATTCCTCCAGGTCATACTAGAACTTACGGGGACGTTGCAAAGGAGATTGGTTCCAGTCCCCGCGCCGTGGGACAAGCTTTGGGGAATAATCCAATTCCAATTTTTGTTCCTTGCCACAGAGTCGTGGGCAAAGGAAGTCTTTGTGGATTTGCCCACACAAAAGAAGGCATCAAATTAAAGAAGTTCTTTATCGACCACGAAAGAAAGCATTTGAAAGATGAGTAAAAAAGACCACGTGTCCGAAACCCCTGCCACCGCATGGCTTAAAAAGAACAAGATACCATTCGAACAGAACACCTATCCATATGTGGAACATGGAGGAACTTCCCAGGCAGCAAAGTTCTTTGGTGTAGACGAGCATATGGTTGTAAAGACTCTCATTATGGAGGATGAGCATGGCCATCCTCTTGTAATCCTGATGCACGGAGATTGTGAAGTTTCCACAAAGAACCTGGCTCGGCAAGCTAATTTAAAATCCATTCGGCCTTGCACGCCTGAGCAAGCCCAGCGCAACAGTGGCTATCAAGTTGGCGGCACTTCTCCTTTTGGAACCAAGAAAAAAATGCCGCTCTATGCGGAAGCCACTATTTTCGACCTGCCTAAGATCTACATTAATGGGGGTAGGAGAGGCTTTAATGTCCTAATTGATCCAGAAGTTTTGGAGACGCACTTAGGAGCAGTTAAGGTTAATTGCGCATTGCCCCACGAGAATAAATAGCACTAACTCTTTATTCATCTGGATCTGTAGGTACACCTTCGAATTTTCTTAGTTCATCAATTTTCTGATACATGAGCTTTGGATCAGCATTTAAGTAGGCTCTTAGGACTTCGCCCCTTATTTTGAGGTCCTGATGGATTTTGCTAAGAATTGACTTTATGTCGTCTTTTGCTTCTTCCGTCTTCTTGTTAAGCAGCTGGGCTTGCGGTGAATTACGCAGTTCTTCAATTGCTTTTACGGTCGCATTGTTTTTATCAAAGTCCTTAGCCCTTTTGTCTAGCCCCTCTATATATTCTTTTATGCTGTTGGCCCTTATCCTATGTTTGACTCCCTGAGTGTCAGTGGTTTCAACTATATGAGCAGTGTGCTCTGGAGATTTTTCCTCTTTAACGATTTTTGTCTTTCCTGGAATACTTTGAAGAACTTTCTTGTCTTGTTCAGAAAACGCCATTTTTCTCTCCTTAAACTTCAATAAGGTGCATTGAGCTTACTTTATCGAGACTTCTGTAGGCTGGATTAGTCAATAACCTCAAATTGCCCTCTGCATTATTAGGGGCGATATCCTAAAT
>JAJPXW010000160.1 GCA_021205255.1 Burkholderiales bacterium | reverse complement strand
CCTAAGAACTTATCCTTTTCTCTATAACCTTAAGTTCTGAGTTCCTTTTAGCTTTGCCTGTTGCTTTACAGCTTTTAGCTTCTTACCTTTAAATTTCCTTTCTTTAAATATCTAACCTTTAAGAGCAGCACCTTTTGCCACAATTTCCACTAATTCCGTATAGTCAATTCCAACTGCTTTAGCTGCCATTGGAACTAAAGAATGCGGTGTCATGCCAGGAGCGGTATTAATTTCTAGGAAAGCAAAAGACCCATCATCACGAAGCATCAGATCGATTCTTCCCCAGCCTGATGCACCTACTGCCTTTGCTGCTCTTTCTGTCGCAACCGCTATAGCGTTAGCCACATCTTCAGGAAGCTCTGCTGGACAGATATATTGAGTGGCGTCGGAGAAATACTTGTGCTCATAGTCGTAGTCTCCTGATGGAGCCTTAATTTCGACTATTGGCAGGGCTTTCAGGCCTTGACCATCGCCTCTATCTAATACTGCTACTGTCAGTTCACGACCCTTGATCATTTCTTCGGCCATGACGGCCATTCCATCTTCCTGGGCTTTCTGTACAGCTTCTTTAAGAGTGTCGACAGTAGCGTTCTCTAATTTGTAGAGACCAATGCTTGAGCCTTCCTTACTAGGCTTAATAACAATGTCTTTGCCTAGTAGCTTCAAGACTTCTTCTAAATCTGTATCCGGTCCAATAGTCGTTCCTCTTGGGACAGGTAAACCGGCCATTTCCCAAACCGCTTTTGTCAGGACTTTGTCCATTGACACAGCCGATGCGCAGACTCCACATCCTGTATACGGAAGCTTTAGATATTCCAGTAGACCTTGGATAATTCCGTCTTCTCCGCCTTTGCCATGCAGAATAAGAAAAGCTCGGTCATATTTGGCATGAGCAAGATCACCTAAGCTCTGTTCCTTGGGATCGTATTTATAGACATCAGCTCCGGCATCTTTAAGTGCGTTGTACACACCGTTGCCGCTCATTAAGGAAATTTCCCGCTCGGAAGATGATCCACCGAGTATGACTACGACTTTTCCTAAATCCTTGACATTAATATTGGCCATCGTATTTCTTACCTCTTTCAATCAGCTTTGCGGGAACCGAACCAATACTGCCTGGCCCCATGACAAGAACTATGCTGTTATCTTCAGCGTGGTTATCTACTTCGCATTGCGCCTGTTCGATATCTTTCGCAAAAATCGGTTTAACTTTGCCTTCTCTTTCTATTGCTTGATAAAGGGATTGGCCATCAACTCCAGGAATCGGATCTTCTCCAGCTGAATAGATATCGCAAAGAACTAACTTATCGACTGTAGAGAGAGCCTTAACTAATCCATCAAAGCAGTCTTTGGTTCTCGTGTAGCGATGGGGTTGGAAGACCAACATTAGATTGCGCTCTGGATAGGCTGTTCTAGCCGCTGCAATTGTTGCTGCTATTTCATTGGGGTGATGCCCATAGTCGTCAACAACCGTATAGGTCTTACCTCCCGGAGTCTTGGATTCACCCCAGATAGTGAAGCGTCTACCAACACCTTTGAAATTCTTTAATGCGTCTTGTAATGCAGGCACATCAACTTCAACTACCAACCCCACAGCAATTGCGGCCAATGCATTCAGTACATTATGTTTACCAGGAAGGTTGAGCTTGACTTCAAAGGGCTCGATTCCTTCTAAGGAAGTGACTACGGTAAAGCGTGTGGCTGTTCCTTCTGGAACAATGTCGATTGCTCTAATCTGGGCTTCTTCCCTAAAGCCATAAGTCAACCTTGGTTTCTTTATGGAGTGAAGCACTGAACGGACATTTTCGTCTTCAATGCAGAGGATCACTTTGCCATAGAAAGGCAGTCTCATAGCAAAGTCGACAAATGCCTGCTTTAACTTATTGAGATCATGCCCATAAGTTTCCATATGGTCTAGATCAATATTAGTAATGACAGCGATAACTGGCGTGAGATAGAGGAATGAGGCATCAGACTCGTCAGCTTCAGCCACAATATATTTACCTTGGCCAAGAGCAGCATTCGCACCAGCGGCATTTAATCTTCCGCCAATAACGAACGTTGGATCTAACCCACCTCTTTCCAGAATGCTAGTCACTAAGGAAGTCGTCGTTGTCTTTCCATGAGTACCAGCAATCGCAATGCCATGCCTTAACCGCATCAGCTCAGCAAGCATGATGGCTCGTGGCACTACTGGAATATTTCTACTTCTTGCTTCTAGTACTTCAGGATTATCTTGGTGAACGGCGCTGGAAATAACCACAACATCAGCGTCTCCCACATTTTCAGGAGCATGGCCATAGTGGATCTCAGCACCGAGAGCCTCTAGGCTTTCAGTAGCAGCATTGGAGCGAAGATCCGAACCCGTTACTTTATAGGACTTGTTCAGAAGA
Source organism: Burkholderiales bacterium (assembly GCA_021205255.1). Lineage (GTDB taxonomy): Bacteria > Pseudomonadota > Gammaproteobacteria > Burkholderiales > Burkholderiaceae_F > JAJPXW01. The sequence goes on along the minus strand of JAJPXW010000160.1, from coordinate 3,317 downwards.
ACTTCGGCGATGCCATTCATGCCGGTTCCTCCTATACCGACGAAATGCAGTCTTTTCACCAAGATCATTTCTGCAACCTTCCTGAATAAATATGTTCTAGGAAATTGGCGGCTGTCGTAGCTGCACCAGGGTGCCCGAGCAATTTTGCTTTTTTGGCCATTTCCAGAAGCGTTTCTCTGTCAAGCTCTTGTATTACTTCCGCCAGTCTTTCTGGCGTAAGCTCGGTCTGAGGCAGATAGACAGCCGCGCCCTCCTTTGACATGTACTCGGCATTGCCCTTCTGATGCGAAGTTGTCTTTACAACTAGGGGAACAAGTATGGCCGGAACTCCAGCTGCCGTTAGTTCACTAACGGATATCGCACCTGCACGGGCAAGTACGACATCGGCCTTTTCGTAGGCAGCAGCCATATCTTCAATAAATGGAACGACTTCGGCCTTAACGCCTAATTCCTTATAAAGAGCTTCAACATCAGGGACGGCTTTAATGCCGCATTGATGAACAACGTTTGGACGCTTATCCTCAGGGATTAACGCAAGGGCTCTTGGAGCAGTCTCATTAAAGACCTTGGCGCCAAGAGATCCACCAAAAATCAATAAATCTAATTTGTCCTTAGGTTCGGCATAACGCACTTCAGGATGGCGAACCTTAATAATTTCTTCTCTAACTGGATTTCCAGTGATGAGAGCTTTATTGCCAGCTAAGTCCGCGGCTAATCCTTGGAAGCCACAAAGCACTCCACTGGAATTACCTTGTACTAACTTGACGCTTAACAGTGGTTCAGCGTCGCTATTCATTAAAACGTATGGAATAGAGATAGCACCGGCTGCTAAGCAAACGGGAACAGCAACATAGCCACCAGTCGAAAATACGATATCGGCTTGGCATTTCTTCAGTAGATTACGAGATCTCAAGATGCTGCCTACAAGCTTGAACCCGCCAGTAAGCATTGTCTCCAACCCTTTGCCACGTAGACCTTGGAAATTGAGCTCATCGAAAGGTATGTCGTACTTTTCCACAAGTTTGCGTTCCATACCAACCTTCGTACCAATCCAGTGGACATTCCAACCACGCTCGATCATGATTTTTGCGACAGCCAGTCCGGGCATCACGTGTCCACCAGTTCCAGCCGCGGCAATTACTAGAGTCTTAGTCATCCTCTGCCACCTCTCATGGTCACTTTGTTTTCATAATCGATCCGCAGCAACAGCCCAATAGCGCAAAGAGTTGCCATTAATGCCGAACCACCAAAACTTACAAACGGCAGCGTCAATCCTTTTGTAGGAAGTAGACCACTGGCTACACCGACATTAATAAATGTCTGCGCTCCAAGCCATATGGCGATGCCTTGCGCAACCAGTCCAGAAAACACATGTTCAAGCTTGATTGCCTTTCTGCCAATTTCAAAAGCGCGTCTTACTAGCCAGACGAAAAGCATCAGAATTACTGCTACGCCAATGAATCCGAGTTCTTCACCGATAATGGCCAAAATGAAGTCGGTATGGGCTTCCGGTAAGTAGTTCTGCTTTTCGATAGCGTCACCAAGTCCTACACCCCAGATCTCGCCTCGCCCAAATGCGATAAGGGAATGCGAAAGCTGATAGGACTTACCTAATGCATGGTCTTTGGACCACGGGTCCATATAGGCAAAGATTCTCTGCATACGCCATGGGGACGTAACCACTATGCCGACGATCAAGGCTACGACCACTCCAATCATCGATAAGAAAATGGAGAAGTTCACGCCACCGAGATAGAGCAATCCCATAGCGATGATGAGGATCATCATGAATGCGCCAAGGTCTGGTTCCTCAAGAACTAAGAAGCCCACGCATGCGACCACAATACCCATTGGCAGGAACGCTTTCTTGAAACTATGCATGTAGTTCTGCTTACGCACTATGAAATTAGCCGCATACAGCAATACTGCAATCTTCATGAATTCAGTTGCCTGAATTCTTAATGGACCTACTTGTATCCAGCGCGAAGCACCGTTGACATTACGTCCTATTGACGGAATGAGAACCGCTACTAATAAAGCAACTCCAAAAATAAACACATAAGGAGCCAGCGTCTCCCATACACGCATGGGCACTTTGTTAACTGCATAGGCGCATGACAACGCAATAGCAAGTGAAATCAGATGCTTTATTAGAAACGACTCAGGTGCGACCTTGTACTTTGGTGCATCCGATAATGAAATGGAAGCTGAAAAGACCATGAGTGTGCCAATCAGCACGAGGCTGAATACGACAAAGAGCACACCCCAGTCAGGCTGGACATTAATCTTGGTGTTAAGCCGAGGCGACGCAATTGCCGCCACGGCAGAATCACCAATCTTCGTCCTAATTGGAACATCGCCTTCACGGTCTTTTTTAAAGAACTTCAGCATGGGCAACCTTCCTCTCTTGCAATTTCCTTGGCAGCTTCAATAAATTGTTCGGATCTTTCGGCGTAGTCTCTATACATATCCCAGCTAGCGCAGGCTGGCGAAAGCAGAATCACATCGCCTGGCTTAGCCATTTGCCGGCATTCCTTCACTGCTTCTTTCATGTCTTTAGCATGTTCGATAGGAACACCAGCTTCTTGCAGAGCCTTTTCAATTAATGGAGCGTCACGCCCAATCAGCACTACACCTCTGCAATGCTCTTTTACTGGATTAAGTAATGGAGAAAAATCCTGGCCTTTGCCGTCACCGCCAAGAATGATGACGACTTTCTGGTTTTCAAATCCAGATAATGCGGCCACTGTGGCTCCAACATTTGTTCCTTTGGAGTCATCGACATATTCGATATCGTCGGATACTAGAACTGGCTGTACGCGATGGGGCATGCCTTTATAGCTAGTCAGCGCTTTGCGGACAACATCGAGATCAATCCCGATAGCAAGAGCTAATGCGCTAGCAGCCAGAGCATTCATCTTGTTATGCTTGCCACGGATAAGAAGCGCGTTTTCTGGAATGATCCTGACGTTATCTTTAGCATTTTCAGGTCTATATGACAGCCACCCAAAAGCACCAACTTTCTCTATTCCGAATTCGCCAGGCTTTTCCGGTTTAGTAGGACCGAATGTGCGTACAAGCTTAGGATCGATATTTTCTGCGCACTCCATGGAGTACTTATCTTCTCTATTTAATACACGCACTGTTGGATCAGAGAAGATCTTCTTCTTGCAAGCCGCATAGGCGTCGAGACTGCCGTGCCAATCAATGTGGTCTTCAGTCACATTAAGAAGGGCGGCTGCAACGCACACTAAGCTAGCAGATGTCTCTAACTGGAAGCTTGAAAGCTCAAGAACCCAAACTTGGGGCAAACTATC
>JAJPXW010000265.1 GCA_021205255.1 Burkholderiales bacterium | reverse complement strand
CTTGAAGAACAGCATAAGTGCCCAACCAATTAATCCAGCAAGAATTAGGTCAAATGCAATTGAGAAACGGCCCTTCCCCGACATTAGCCACCAAAAGACGCCAATGCATCCGAGAAGAGTCAGGATTAGTGAAATTCCTCCTATGGTCAGCCAGAAATAGTCGGAAAACATATACATAGTGTGCTCCTTATGAATTTGACTGTGGCAGGTTTGCTTTTCGCAGTTTTTAAATTATCTAATTTGCATTTGGATTGGTGTATTTTAAGCAGTTTCAACATTAATTCACGCTATTTTCAATCATCTAAGTTGCCCAATAGTGGAAAAATGCAACTTTTTTTCGTGAGTGGACTAGGATTTGGACACAGAATGAGGTATTAAAAGAGGGAAAAGGGGGTTATGGGCTTACTTTCCTCAAAACCCGAATCTGCTAAGCTTCTTTTGAAAGCTAAAAATTTCCTTTTAATGCCACTTGCTTCTTCGAAAACCATCTCTATGCCCACAAAAACTTGGATAAAAGCCGGTTTTCCACAATTGGAAAAGAAGCCTAAAAATTCTCCCTTGTAAGTTTCATTTCGGCTCGCCCTATTGTTTTCTTCAATACTTGGAAACGAACTAATTAGAATTGAGGCGTTTACCCTTAGGTATCCTACTGATAATTTCATTCCTTCGGAGAAAGAATGCACCTCAGAAAAATGATTTCAATTGCCCTAATTTCATTAGGACTAGCTACTACAGCATATGCAGCATTGCCTGACGGCACTTATCAAGGTACTGCAAACGGCCATAATGGCCCAGTTACAGTATCTGTAACAATCCAAAATGGCCGTATCGAACTTGTTAATGTCCTAAAGCATGGTGAAACCGACATGCTTTCCGATGCTGCCATGAAACGCATCCCGGAAGAGATGGTTGAATACCAATCGCTCAGAGTAAATAACGTAACAGGAGCCACTCTAAGTAGCATGGCCATCCAGCAGGCTGCTGTGAATGCTATTAAGGCGGCCGGCGGCGAGCCTTCTCAATATATAAAGCAAGTAAAGAAGCCTGAGCCTAGCAATATTGAACGTACTCTTAATACACAAGTTGTCGTAGTGGGTTCAGGTGCAAGTGGGATGGCAGCGGCCGTCCGCTCACAGTTAAACGGCAATAAGACTATTCTTATTGAAAAGATGCCAACGCTCGGTGGCGATACCATCCTGAACGCGGGTACTTTAATTGCCACTGGTTCACGCTATCAGCGTGAAGTCATGAAGGAAACAAAAGACAGTCCTGAACTGACGTATGCCGATATCATGCGAGTTGGTAAGAATAAAAACGATCCAATCCTAGTGGATATGGTGGCCCACAAAGCTGGAACTGTGGTTGACTGGCTAATCGACGACCTGAAGATCCCTTATGGTCCGGCTGCAACTCAATACCCAGACCATTCCGCTGAAAGACAGCTTGGGGTTGAAGGTAGATCTCCGAACTTCATCAGAACAATGTCCAAGATATTCACGGATCACGGCGGACAGATTTTGATCTAAACAAAGGCAGTTGACCTTAACTATAAGAACGGCCGTGTCGATGGAGTTAAAGCGGTCAATGCCGCAGGCGACAAACTGACCATCAACGCCGATGAGACAATTCTAGCTAGTGGTGGTTTTGGCGCTAACACCAAGATGCTTCCAAACACCCTGCAAGGCTACTTGTTCTACGGGTTGCCTGGCGAGCAGGGCGAAGGCTATCAAATGGCTACTAAGCTCGGCGCTCAGAACATCAACATGGATTTAGTTAAAGTCTATCCACAGGGAGTCGAAACCACACCTAACAATGGATTGGCTGCTACAGCTAGTTCCACGGCGACCATCAATGACACTGGTGCCATTTATGTCAATAAGAATGGCAAACGCGTCATTAATGAAAAGGCTTCACTTGGCGAACTCACAGATATCACAGTAATCCAGCCGGACAAAATCATGTACTTGGTTATGGACAACGCTGGATACAAGCGTTATTTAGATAAAAGCCTTGAAGACAAGCTAGTGCCTAACGAAGAAGAGCTTCTAAAGTGGCTCAATATTAAGAACAACGAAAAACCGGTAATGGTAAAAGCCAACACCATTGAAGAGGCTGCCAAAGCAATTGGTATTGAACCCGATGCTCTTGTAGCAACCGTTCAAGCTTGGAACGCAATGGCGCAAAATGGAAAAGACACTGAATTTGGCCGTGATAATCCAAATCCAATCGTCGCTCCTCCATTCTGGATCGTTGAACAAAAGCCAAGATTCGCAACAACGCTAGGTGGTCTTAAGGCCAATGCTGGCATGCAGATTCTGAACAAGGAAGGTAAGCCGATACCTGGTCTCTATGGAGCAGGTTGTATTGTGGGCGGAGCAAATGGAGCCGACTCCATGACCGCAATGATGAATTCGTGGGCCATTATCAGTGGCGTGCAAGCGGCTGATTCCGTAACTGCGGCCATCAAAGCTAGCATGAAGTAAGCTTTTAGCTATCTTTAAATAGGTCTAGGAAGGGCGGATTTCAAAGTCCGCTCTTTCTGTTTTTGGGTAGAAATCTAGGCGCAGTTTCTGTAAAGCTTTGACCTTTCAGAAAGAGCTATATACGAATTTGAACGCCAGATCCGCCTCTAACATTTGTTTGCAGCCTTGAACTGCCTCTACTTCCTTAGTTCTCCAATTGAATCAATTCGTAATGGTTAAGAAAATGGCTCCTTCAGTTGCACAGACTTGAAAGATCGCAATGCCAAAGTAAATGTCTTGGTACTACTTCTCAAATCATATGCTTTCAGATAAGACTAAAGCTGTGCAACCAAATTTAACTTGCTCTACTGACCCCTTAAGCGCATGACTACGATTGAAATACACTGTAAGGATTAGAAATATTTAGATAGACAAGTGTTGCCTCTCCTTTTCACGGGCTTGCATACTCATTGAGTAAAGCCCTCTTTCATTAAGTGGGACGTGCTGTGTTGAGGGCAAAACTTTTAACTTTGGAGTCTCTATGGAAACAAGAAAATTAAGTGACCTTGAAGTATCCGAAATAGGAATGGGATGCATGGGTCTATCTCATGGCTATGGAAAAGTGCCTGACAGGCAGTACAGTATTGAGGCTATTCGTAAAGCTTATGACGCAGGATGCACATTTTTCGATACTGCTGAAGTCTACGGAAAGGAAGTGTTTTATCCAGGCCATAATGAAGAAATCGTCGGGGAGGCTCTCGAACCTTTTAGGGATAAAGTGGTCCTACCAACTAAATTCCATTTCCGACCTGACGAAGAAAAGAAGAATCTATATCGAGTCATTAAAGATCACTTAGATGCATCTCTAAAAAGATTAAGAACCGACTATGTAGGCCTTTATTACCTTCATAGAGTTACGAGCTTATTCCTGTAGAGGACGTTGCTGAAGTTATGGGCCGGCTTATCGATGAGGGCTGGATCAAGGGCTGGGGTTTGTCGCAAGTTGCTGTCGACACTCCCGATAAATCCCACAAGGTAACGCCTGTTTCGGCTGTTCAGAATATCTATTCAATGCTTGAAAGGGATTGTGAAAAGGATATTTTCCCCTCCTGCATTAAAAACAATATCGGCGTGGTTCCTTTCTCGCCAATAGCAAGTGGGTTTCTATCCGGAAAAGTCGCAACAGATACAAAGTTTGAAGGCGACGATGTAAGAAAATTTGTTCCGCAACTTTCAAAAGAAAACCTTGTTGCCAACCAGCCTATCTTGGATGTTTTGCAGAAATTCGCAAAAGAAAAGGATGCAACAGAAGCATAGATTTCACTAGCCTGGATGCTCCATAAATATCCAAATGTCGTGCTTATTCCCGGATCAAAAAATCAGGAAAGAATTCTTGAGAATCTTGGCGCAGCCAATGTCAAGCTGACTGATGAAGAGTTCAAAGCCCTTGAAGATGCCCTTAACGCTTGCACTGTCCATGGTCACCGGGGCTATGTAGAATCCGAGCAGACAAGCTTCGGGAAAAATTGGGAAAAGAAGTAACCTTCAATACTAAAATATTTCCCTAAGTAATTAAAATAATTATATAAATTTATAGCGAGCTTTCTGAAAAGATCCACGGTCATTAATTGCAATTCGACTGTCTCTTGAATAGAATGACGCTTTCCGCACCCGTAGCTCATTTGGATAGAGTACCGCCCTCCGAAGGCGGGGGTAATGGGTTCAACTCCCGTCGGGTGCACCAAGTTTCCAATTAAGAGTCCGAATCAAACATAAATATGTTCGGACTCTTTTTATCGGAAGCCTTCACGAAAGGAGCTTGCTATTGCTACTAAGAGCCACTTAAAAGAGATTCCCTTTTTGCCTAAGCTCTTCGGTTGTCTTTACAACTTTATAAAGCTTGTCGTTCTCTCGGACCTTTACCGGAACTTTGCAAGTTAACGTATCACCTTGATGCACTTCTTCCACAGACTTCATATCTACCCATGGATCGGACAAATCAGTATAGACAGCACCAGTGGATGGTCCAGTAATTAAAAGCTTATCTCCTTTATTCAAGGTGGATGCTTGGATATAAAACTGGGCGACTCCTGGCTTCGCGTAATAATTTACAGCTTTACCAGCATATATTTTTCTTTCGGTAGCTTGTGAGCCATAGCGCTTACTCCATTCTCCCAACCTTTGGCCCAAGTAATACCCGTTCCAAAAGCCACGGTTGTAGACAGAAGAAAGTCGCTCATCCCACCTTTTACTAATTTGTTCGTTCCACTTTCCGTCGATAACCGCTTGTAGGGCTTCTGCATAGCAACTTACCGTGGTAGCCACGTAATCCGACCCGCGAGCTCTTCCTTCAATCTTGAAAACTTGGACACCCGCATCAACCATCAAATCCATAAAACCTATAGTCTTGAGATCCTTTGGCGACATGAGGTATTGGTTATCAACTTCAATTTCAGTGTCGCGCTCTTTGTCTTTGAGCACATATGCCCTTCGGCATACTTGCATGCATTCGCCTCTGTTGGCACTTCGATTAGCATTATGAAGACTCATGTAGCATTTGCCACTGACAGCCATGCAAAGTGCTCCATGGCAGAACATTTCTATCCTTACTAACTCTCCGCTTGGCCCACGAATGTTTCTTTTAGAGATTTGTCCGAAGATTTCCTTGACTTGGCTAAGATTTAATTCCCTGGCTAGAACTACAACGTCGGCGTAAGGAGAATAAAACTCCAAAGCGTCAATGTTGGCAATATTGAGTTGGGTGGAAAGATGAACTGGAATTCCGACTTGTCTACAGTATTTCAAAGCAGCAACGTCCGACGCAATAATTGCAGAAATGCCGAACTCTTTTGCAGCATCTATTACCGCTTGCATTTCTGCAAGATCTGAGTCAAATAGCACTGCATTGACTGTCAGATAAACCTTGACTCCCCTTTCACTACAAAAAGCGACAACATCCTTTAGCTCATCAATCTTGAATTGATGAGAAGAGCCAGCACGCATATTTAAGCAACCAGCTCCAAGATATATGGAATCAGCTCCACTATTAACTGCAGCTGTCAGAGATTCCCAGGAACCGGCCGGAGCCATAATCTCAAAATCTTTTCTATCTAACATTTAGAAGTGAAAGGCTACGAATTAAATCAAAGGACTAAAAGCTAATTGGATCCACATCGAAATACGAGCGATATTTGCTGTACTTGGCAGCATTGATCTCTTCGTCTAGCGCCATTAAAATATTATGTTGATCAAATGGGT
>JAJPXW010000307.1:4836-5722 GCA_021205255.1 Burkholderiales bacterium | reverse complement strand
CTGTTATTAGTGACAGATTTGTACAGCCATCTTTTTCTTTCTCTCTGAGTTGCTTTGCCTTTTAGAGTCTGCAAACATGCAAAATATAAATACAAAAGCTATCTTTAATATTGGCGGTGGAATAATTGCACCATTGGGTGGACTGGCGGCAGGGCTTATTGACCATGTAAAAGCTCACCTATCCTTTATGACATGATTAAACCGATACATGCAAAATGCAAGCTAATTTCAATAATTTCACAAAGGCCTTTTTATCCGGGGCAATTCTTGGAGGCTTAGGCTTTAGTACTGTTACAGTCTTAGCTGAACAAGTACCAGGCTATTGTGGCATAGTCCTTTGCTCATCAAGTGCGGCAGCTTCTTTTACCAAACAAAAATTAGGTCTTGGAGACGCTTCTTTAGGATGGTGGGATTGCAGAATCCAAGGTAAATGCCAGGATGTTCAAAAAGATATCCAGAAATTGAAAATGACCGCGCAGGACTGTACTTACGACAAGTTAGTCTCTTTTAAGGAAGATATTTCCGCCCTGGATACAAAATTAGGAGAACTAGTTGCCAAGTTTGGCACGAAAGGTCGGGAGGCAGTGGGCTATGACATGAGAGATGGACTTACAGATGACCTCTTATCCCACTATAAACAGTGCTATGCCGAAGGCCTCTTTAAGCCTGATCGTAATAGTTGCATTACAGCAAATTGTTCTAAGAAAGTTGCGGAGATAGAAAAGCTAGAGGTTAGTTCAGACAATTGCAAGATACAACTTCGGACTCTTTATCCGCATGCTTCTCAGACTTGGGATTTTGGATATGAGAAAGAGCTAGTAACTTCAAAAGACAATGAATTTAAAGAAAATTGTATAGACGCCAGTCGCATACATGCCCCACCAAT
>JAJPXW010000307.1:0-4826 GCA_021205255.1 Burkholderiales bacterium | reverse complement strand
AAACAATTTATGGCATGCCAATTTATAAGAATAACTTGGCTATATCCGAACAAAGTAAGGCACTTCAAGATAAGCTAGATAGCGAAGTGAATGCTTTTCAGGAAGACGAAGCAAGTTGCTCTTCTGAGAACTTTTCAAATTTAGATAAGGAAGTTGTAGCCTTGGGTGACTCTTTGGAGAAACTTGGTGACGCCACTGAGGCCAAAGAAACTACTTGGTGTACCCAGATAACTAAGGAACTTAGCCAAAAGATCCATCAACATTTTGTCCAGTGTGAGACCAAAGGACTCTTTCCTACAGACAAAACCAAGTGTCTTACTGAAGAGTGCAAAACAAAGATTGCAGCCATAGAAGGGTATCCCGTAAGTGAGCCATCCTGTCAGCAGAATTCAAGACAAAACTTTTTCCTTATGCCATTTAGATATGAGGAATCACTCGTAAAGACAGCTTTGACTACCTATGAGACTAAATGCATAGAAGCTAACTTTCTTCCTGCCGAGTCTTACCAAGGCATTGGAGTTTTGAAAAAGGATTTAGGCCTGGCCGAACAATGCGCCTCGATTCAAGATAAATTAATTTCCGAGCTGAATTCTGCTAAGGTAGATACAGATGGATGTTCTACGGGACTCTATAGCAAGTTAAAGGATCAGCTTAAGAATTATGACAATCTTCTTGAGAAGTTAGCTGCTACAAGTCCGTCTGCGCGCAATTTTAAAATCTGGCGCTCTGAAATAATTGATGGCTTTGACAATAAAATCGAGTCGCATTTTGTGAACTGTGAGGCTAAGGGTCTCTTTCCAGCTAATAAGTCAGCGTGCCTTTCGCAAAAATGTAAAGCTCTAGAAAGAGAAATTCAGTCGTTTCCCGTTAATGCCAAATCCTGTAAAGAAGACAGGCAACAGTTAGCCAACGAAACTACCTATAAATTTGAGATCCCTCTTGTAAAAGGCTTCTTGGCTAAATTTGATCAGAGATGTATCGATGAAAACATCATTCCCGCAGGTACTGTATACGATCACCAATTTTTGAAAAAGGACTTGGCCAATGCAGAAAAGACGAAGAAAATCGGAGATCAGCTGACTGAGGAACTCAGTAATATTAAGGAAAACACAGCTGGGTGTACAACTGAACAGTTTAATAAACTCGATAAAGAGCTTACAGCCTATCAGGAAGGGCTTAAAGAAATGTTGGTTGCACTTGGAGAACCTCTAGATGCTTACTGGGCGGAACGGCTTTTCAACACCCAGAACAACAAGCTAGTTAGTCATTTCCGCAGTTGCGAGAATTCCCATCTTTTCCCTGCAAACAAAGATGCTTGTCTTTCTCCGAGATGCAAATCTAGACAACAACAGATAGAGGCTTTGAAAGTAAACAAAGAGGATTGCACTCACAAAATAAACGATGTAATTGCATCATCGACTTATAGCTTCGAAGGTCCCCTTTTGGCAGGAATGATTAATGAGTTCAAGACAAAATGTAAAGACGAAGACTTTCTTCCTTATAAGAGATACAAAGGTGAGCCTCTTGTAAAAAGCGATTATCTAGCGCATGAAAATGAGATGCGTAAGAAAATTGACGCCATGGGACACAATGGAGAGAAAGTTCCTAATTACTCGAAGATTACGCTTCTTCCTTGGAAGGATGTAGTAGCTAAAGTGAACTCTCTACAAGTCAATAAGAATGATTGCAGTTTTGATAAATCAATAATGCCCCTCATTATTCAGATGGATGCCTACGAGCATGAATGGAGGAGTGCCGGATTCGAACTTCCTGGAGATTTTGAGGAACTGGTGAATAAACGAAATCAATTCCGCAAGGAGTGTAATGAGAAGAAACCAACCACATAACTGGATTCTCCAAAGTCGAAATAAATAAGTTTCGAATTTTTGAATATGAAAAGTGGCCTATCCTTTGAAGGGACTAGGCCATTTTTCTACGGTTTATTCAAATGGATCTGCTAACCGATCTGCATTCCGCAAGATTGCATGGCGCAAATAGAGGTACCAAGGCTAGAATTTAAGATATTCCAAACCATCTATTGAGTAGCCAAATACTCACTTGCGACCAAATCAAAAGCAATAGTTGTTATCTATCAATATCCAATTGCTAGTTATTTGCTTCCCGGTCCGTTTAAGACTTCGATGAAGTCCTTGTCCAGTTGATCGAGAGCTTCATTGATCTGTTTTTTCTTGGCAGTTGCCCACATTTCCTGGCCTTTGATTAAGATTTGCATTTCTCTTAACTGGCGTTCCATCTCCATAGGCTGCGGACCTCCATAGGTCCGGCGGTTTTTGACGATTTCTCTTGGATTGAGAAGGCTCTTAAGCTGTTCGTCAGTCAGTGGAAGTGTTGGATTTCCCGCTGGATATTCTTTCTTGATAACTTCCGCATAGATTCTTTGAGCTTCGGCGTATGGGAAATCAAGTGGCTTAATGTCATGAGCTCTTGCATATCCCACCATCTGGCTAGCAAAATGGTGCCCAACTCTAAAAGGTAATTTGTGTTCTCGTACTAGATAGTCGGCGACTTCCTGAGAGGCTGTCCAGTCGAGGTTCAGTTCTTCAAAGGCTCGATCTGGATTTATACGCAGAGCGAGCAAGCACTTATCAAAACTTTGGAGAAGGTTTAGGGTCTTTTGCAAGGTTGGCCAATAGGATTCGCCTTTAGGATCGATAAATCCAGGAGCCAAGTTATGAGCTCTAATAATGTTTGCTAATGCTTCACCAATGACTGAACTTGCATCTCTGCGTGTATTTATAAGAATGCCTGGATTACGTTTTTGCGGCATTGCTGAAGACACGTATGTATTTTCACCACCTTCTTGAAGAATGATCCAGGGTCTAGGCTGTGCGTACTGGGTCATTACATCCTGAATAAAAGTTCCAATGTGAAGAGCAATGCTAGTGACAATACCTGAAATTTCCACCAATTCATCAATTGGTTTCATTTGCGCTGCGTCATAGGCATTAGAAACTGGGTTTCTAAAGGCTAAGTAATGAGCCATTCTCGCATTATCGAGTGGCCAGCTCGTTCCGTTTAGTACAGTAGTACCCATCGGGGAGTAGTTCAGTCTTTCGTAGCATTCACGCAACCTTTGCTGGTCTCTTTCAAAAGAGGCTAGATAACCATAAAGATAATGAGCGTAAGTATTGGGTTGGGCTGCTACACCATTGGTGTAGTTAGGAACTACTGTGTCAACATTCTTTCGCGCCAAATCTTCAAGAATTTGCATTGTCCTTGACAAGGCTTCTGAAATATCGATCACGTAGTCTCTCAGAATCATTGTGTTTGAAGCGGCAAGCATGTCCTGGCTTGAACGGCCAATATGGAGCATAGTTGCGTCTATACCAACTTCTTTAATAAGTTCTGGCTCGTACGTGATGACTAGGTCTGGGCTATAGCCATTTGGGTCATTGCCATGTTTTATGACATTTGTCAGACCGCCAGCAATCTTCTTTGCAAGATCTTTATCAAGAAGACCTTCTTGGGAATTAATAACTGTTGATGCTTTATTGATCTGGGATAGCCAGAAGAAAGTGTCTCTAGGTTCCGTCGTTTGGGACACGGCTGAAAAGGACATAAATGTGGCTGCGGCAAGCACAACTTTAAACAAAAAGTTTGGACGCATTTCTATAAAACTAAATAAATCAAGAGATTAAAAGGCTGGATTCTTTTCTGTAATGTGACTACCTGCATGGGTAAGTCAGTGTAAGACGGAAGTTTAATTGGTAAATTTATTTCATAAATTCAATCTGTAATAGTGTGTTAAGACAGTCTTGTATGTTTCGTATATCTGTTAGGGTCAGACAAAGATTAAGAAAAGGGCAAGACCTTTTAAGTCTCGCCCTACATCTCTAGAAATTCTTTGTTTGAAATTTAGATTGATGGGAACGACTAGGTTCTCCAGCTTATCTATCGAATGCTATCGATTACTGAACCTTAGGTTCCTTATTCCATCCAAAGAAGGATGAAACTGTATCCCACGCAACTTTTTGAAGGAAAGCAGCATCCTCGTCGGAAACTTCCAATTCTCCTAGGCCATCCCATTTGATTCCTTCTGGAGATTCTTTTAAGAGAGTTGCATAGATGACGCAAACTTCCAAATAGGTACCTGCCACACTTGGATGCCGTTTATCTGCAATGATTAGCTTTAGTTTTGGCCTTTCCTGTAGGGCTTTGGCAAAAGCCAATCCTACGGGCACTATCATCATGTCATTTTCATTGGCAATTCTTATCGTGGAGTCGGCAAGTGCCTTTGTCATCTCAGGATGTCCTGAGAAGGCCCACGTGAGCATCAGTAAAGGAGAGACTCCTTTATCTCTAAGAATTTGGGCGTTTTGTCTTACCGCTTTGGCCAACATTAGTTTTAGTTCGGCATGGATTGGGCCTTGTGAGTTGTCCTGTAGAACCACTGCATCAAACAATGGTTCTTTTGGCTCGTTGAAGACGAGCGTGTTAGAGCCGTCATTTAAAACTGTGTAGGAATTAATTCCGTTTGGCCGGAAGTACGAATTAATATCGTGCCAATCAATACCACCATAGGCGATGGTAACCATGCTAAATAGCGGAAGGTCTTTTCCGTCTGCGTCCCTCATTCCTTCAAGCCACTGCACAATACCATTGTTGTAGTACATGAAGGAGTTACCGACTAGAAGAACAGATTTAGGAATTTTAGGAAGGTCGGTGACTTTCGGCATTACAGTATGGTCTAGACCTGTCACTGGATTTAATCTTGAGGAGGGGGCTGGATTGGAGCCGGAAGAAGTAACGGTGGATTCCATAATCGCTCCTTTTAACTTTGGTACTTTATTTGAAGATATTTCTAT
>JAJPXW010000324.1 GCA_021205255.1 Burkholderiales bacterium | reverse complement strand
CAGACGTTTCACCCTGACTCCGGAAGTGTTGTTTTCGCCCATTTCATATTAATTGCGAACGCCGCTCATTTCGCTGTCGAGATCTTTTAGCGCAATGAAGGAATTTCTCATAGCGTCGGCAGACCATGCGAGGGCCCATTCGAGGTTATCCTCGTTAGCTGAGAAGGAGACAAAGTAATTAGTACGGTCCAACCAAGTGGAACCGTTCATGCGAAAGCCTCTGACTGTGAATTCTTTGGATGGGTCAGGAAAATTTTCGCTACCCTTAAACATAAGGTGCTCAAGAAGATGGGCCATACCGGTCTCGCCATAGTTTTCCTGACGGGAACCGACGAGATAGGTCATGTTGACAGTAGCGGTGGCCTTGGAAGCATCCGGGAAGAGTACAACGCGCAAACCATTGGCGAGTTTATATTCAGTAATGCCTTCGACCGTAGGACCCTGCTCGACGCCGGCTGGAAGTTTAATTCCGGGTTGTTCTGCAGCGTAAGCAAAGCCTGAAATCTGTGCTGGATGATTCATAGTGAAAAGTGCCATTCCAACAAAAGTGGCAACAGCCAGTTTTTTGAACGCTTTCATGAAATTCTTCTTATTTATTTGTTGTTTAAATTGAGGGTCATAAAAGATTAGGCTAAAGTTTCTTAATCAACCTTAAATACATGCACCTTTATAGGGCGTTTTAGTCTCAGTTTGTTAGGTGTTGTTACAGGATGTTCAAAACTTAAAGATAACCATGAGAAGTTAAGTGGTTAAACCTAATGTCTTACATTATTATTTGCTTCATGAATAATCACGATTTAACAAATCAAAGATTATTCAGTACAATTTGCGGCTCGTAAAGCAGAGGGGAGGATATATATTTTGAAGTTCTTGTATGACCTACTTCCGGTCATCTTGTTGTTTACTGTTTTCAAAATAGCCCAGGGTAATGCCGATGCGGCAGCGGCGATATGTAATAATTGGTTGGGAGGCAGTTTTGATGCAACCCAGGCTCCCATCATTTGCGCTACTGCAACCGCGGTTATCGTCTCTATCCTCCAAATTGCTTGGGTTTTGGCGAAAGGTAAAAAACCAGAGGTGATGCTTTGGCTTTCTACGGTATTAGTTGTGGTTTTTGGATCACTGACCATTTGGATGAATAACGAAATGTTCATCAAGTGGAAGCCAACGGTTCTCTACTGGCTATTCGCAGCCCTTCTGCTTGGCGGCGCTTTCTTTAAGAAGAACTTTCTTAAGTCCGTTCTAGGAAAGCAGCTGTTTATGCCGGATAAAGCGTGGAACGCATTGCTAAAGTCTTGCATTGTGTTTTTTGTTGCAGTTGGAGTGTTGAACCTGATCGTGGCTTATACCTTCTCGACTGATATTTGGGTAGATTTCAAGCTCTTCGGTCTAATGGGGTTAACGCTTCTATTTACTGTCGGAATTGGTTTTTACATAGCTCCCTATATTCCCGACAAGAACCCGAGAGGTAAGTGACCGTGAGCCATAAACCCACCCTGGAAAGAGTCTCCATTGCCTTGGAACCCTTGTTTCCGATAGAACTGAGGTTTTCAAACCAGTGCGTGCCTGGAAGTTTGAATCCAGCATCTGGTTTGTACCATCTGTTCGTCATATCTAGAAAATTTGAAGGTCTGCCTAAGATTGAACGTCACCGTTTAGTTTTTGAATACTTAAAGCCGTTTATTGGCCACGGTATCCATAACATAAACATGACATTGCTTGCCCCGAGCGAATCCCGTCACTAATTCTTACACAAAGGCCAATATATTTAAATACCAAGCTCATTTGCCAGCTAGTTTGCCTTTATATTTAGCGCAGACAATTTTCCGCTCAACGGATGCATTTAAAAATTGGAAATAATAATGAAGAAACTTTTGCTTACCATAGCTATTACGGCCACGATGCCTGTCGCTTTTGCACAGACTGCACTTTCAGTTAATGGCCAGACAATTTCTGCCCAGCAGCAAAAAGAGCTGATGGAGCTTTTGCAGGCCCAGGGCATCACTGATGAGAAGCAAAGACTAAATGCCGCCAGAAATATCCTAATTGCCCGCGCAGTCGTTGCTCAAGAAATAAGAAAGCTTAAGCTCGACCAGGATGTAAATTTAAGAGAAAGAATAGAAGGGCAAAAAGATAATCTGTACGTCGAGACACTCGGACGTCGTTATTTACAGGATAAGAAACCGACCCAGAAAGATCTGGACGATGCTTATAAGACTTTTAAAGACCAGTACGACCCAACCTTTATCCAAATTAGCGTAATAACGGTCAAAACAGAGCCAGAAGCCAAGGAAATCATTGCACAGGCAAATAAAGGAGCGGATTTTGCCACATTAGCAAAAGAGAAATCACTTGATCCGCAGGCCAAAGATAATGCTGGCCAACTGCCGATGGCTAATATCAAGCAGTTCCAGGGACTTCCTGGTCTTCAACAAGCTGCGGCTTCTGTAGAAGCTGGAAAGGTTATTCAGGCTCCTTTCCATGTAAAAGATCTCTACACAGTAGTAAAAGTAGATAAGAAAGAACAGCGCGAGCCGCCAACAGAAAAAGACCTTGAAAAGCAACTTACTGAGATGTGGGCTAGAACTCAAGTCAACAACTATGTCATGGATTTAGTCAAACAGGCTAACATAACCGAAGCTGCGCCTGCCCCAACTGGGAAAAAGAAATAAGGTAAAACGGTTTAGCTTACGTAATATTGAGGGGGCGTATTAGCGCCCTTTCCAATTTTTGGAGGTGTAACCATGAGCATGAATAAGAAATATAAGGAAGAAGCTATCGACAAAGTCGAAAAGACCGACCTTAAGAGAGATCGAATTAAAGCAGAAGAAAGAAACGAAGAAGAACGGAAGTTAGAAAGAGAGGAAAGAGTAAAGAAGGAAAATCCACCTGCTCCTTAATTTCCAGTCGTTAAAAGCCGTCATCTGTTTGGCGGTTTTTTTATTGCTTTTGTCTAGTTAACGGAGTGCACTATTCTTCTATTGATGCTATAGCGGCCATTTTATTAAAACCACCATCGATATAGATATTTTCAGCCGTGATACCGGCTGAGTAGTCGGATAGTAAATAGGCTGAAAGGTTCCCTACTTCTTCAGTAGTCATCAAGCTTCTGAGCGGAGTTAAGGTTTTTGAAAGATTAGCTAGAGCGGAAAAATCTTTTATACCGCTAGCGGCTAAAGTTTTAATTGGACCGCTGGAAACAGAATTAACACGTACTCCTTCTGGTCCTAGGTCAGCAGCAAGATACCTGACACAAGCTTCAAGAGCTGCTTTTGCAACACCCATAGTGTTGTAGTTTGGAACAATTCGCTCGCTACCTAAGTAAGTCATTGTGATTACGGAGCCTTTAGACTTGATCAGTAGAGATGCGAAAGCCTTTACAAGAGCCGGAAACGAATAGACGGAAATATTCATGGCGGACAGGAATCCTTCTCTTGAAATTCCGTCAATGAACTTTCCTTCCAAGCCTTCACGTGGTGCCCATGCAATTGAATGAACTAGGCCATCGAGACCTTCCGGCCACTTCAGCGCAACTTTTTCCTGGCATTGCGCAATTGAATCATCCGAAGACACGTCGAGTTTGACTATTTCTCCTGCGTTGAATTCATTGGCAAAACCTTGGACTCTTTCTTTGAACCTTTCGTTGTTGTATGTCAGGGTAAGGCTTGCTCCTTCCCGTAAACAGGCTTTAGCGATGCCGTAGGCGATAGAACGGTTCGAAGAGATGCCAGTTATAAGAATTCGTTTGTTTTCAAGAAGGCTCATGAATTTTCTTCTTATGAAGTAATACTGTGAAAAGGGGAAAGATTCCGACTGCTACTAGAGAAGGCAGAAGTCAAAAAGTAAGCAATATAAAAAATATTCGCATTCCTACGTAAGGAGATGCGAATATTTCAAGTGTCGTTTAATTAGGAGTTCTTCTTTTCGCTGGCTTCGTCAGGCTTGACGGTATTTTCATGATATCCAAGCAAAGTCAGGATATCGGCTAGACGGAGATGCTCGGCATCAATGTCGGGCATATCGGAAGCCTGGTCTTCCTTAAGTTCTTCCTTGAAATTCTTTTCCATCTTGACGAGCTTGTCATAGAGGGATTCCATGCCGAGCTGGCCTGCGATGCCCTTTAGGGTGTGTGCAGCACGCTGACCAGCTTCCTTGTCGCCAGTAGCGACTGCTTTGCGAAGTTCATGGATAGAAGGTTCAGAACTGAACTTACGAAGATATTTTTCATATAGATCTTCGTTGCCTCCAAAATTTTCCAGGCCTTTCTGAACATTAACACCAGAATCTTGCAGCTTTTTCTTCTTTTGACTATCCATACCTTAGTCTCCCTATTTTGGTTGATATAGTATCTCTATGTTTTTTGAATTTTGAACGAAAGATTCCAAAAGGTGGGGATTAAATGACCCAAATTCGTTATTAAGTATGCGATTTTCAATCTTTGTAAAATCAAACCCATCCTGTTTGGACTGTTTATATGATAGATAGTCGATCAGCTCGGCTAAGACAATTAGCTGCAACCAAATTGGCAATTCGTTTTCGTCTTCATGCCCTGATCCCTGGTCTCCAGCCTCTTTTTTCCGCTGATTTTTAAAGACCGCGCGAGCGTATGTAAAGATTGGCGAATCAGGACTATTAGGAAGATTGTCGAGAAGAGACAATGGTTGGCTGTCATTTACTTCTATATCTTTCTCCTGGGAACTTTCTTCTTTAGTCTCTCTAAGTGGTGGCCAAAGCGCTATTACTTCTCCTTCATCCAGAAGTCGGAAAGCCTTAATGATTTCATTAATTTCATTGTGGCCGAACATTTCGCTAACTGGAGAGTTATCAAGTAAAGCAGTAATAATTAAACGCAATCTTCTGACGTGGTCTTTTTCTGGTCCATCCTTTAATGTCAGTGCAGTAGAAAGCGAACTGATTAGGCCGGCAACTAGTTCTTTTATCTGTTCCTTTTGCTTCTTGAGGATTTCGTCTAATTTTTCTCTGGTCTCATAGAGCTCAATAATAGAAAGTACCCTTCTTTGAACTACATAAGCGGAAATCGGACGCTTAATAAAGTCCATTACACCTAATTCGAAAGATTGCTGAGCTAGAGTATCATCGTCTCCTGCTGTAATAAGAAAGACTGGAACCTTCTTCAAGAGCCCCTCTTCTCTGACCTTCCTAAGAAATTCAAGCCCGTTCATCTCGGGCATTTGGTAATCGAGAAGTACGGCTACTAGGTTGGGGTCTTTTTCCCGAATGATTTTCAGTGCCTCTATTCCGTTGTTAGCAAATTCTATTTGGTAGTCGACAGAAAAGATGATTGAAAGAATCTCGCGGTTGAGTTCCGTATCATCCACAATCAATATTGTCTTTTCCAGGTTCTTTTGATCGCCTGACACATTCACCCCCATTGAGAAGTGCGTTAGCCCAAGCTTATTGAAGTTTTGTGTCGCAGGGCTTCCGCAAATTGTTAACCTAGTCCCTCAACTAGGAAAAACAGGTGCGATTCTAACATTTTGCTTGCTAAAAGCTAAGGGGATAATGCACCTTTACTTTTTAGTTTACTTAAGAAAACAGCTGTTTAATTTGCTGGGTTCGATGCATAGACATTAATTTTCAATAAACCGGTACAGACCGCTTCCGAAAATTCATTTTATTACATTGCCTAGACTTAGTTAACCCTATGATTTAATGGAATTTATTAAGGAATTGAATTAATGGGATATTAAATTAAATATTGGCT
>JAJPXW010000077.1 GCA_021205255.1 Burkholderiales bacterium | reverse complement strand
TTGCACAGTTAGTAGATGGTAACACCCGTCTTATTAACACGATGACGAAAGACAAGATGTGGACCGACATCGAGGGGGTAAAGGAAAAATTCGGTGTTCCACCAGAAAAAATTATCGACTACCTAGCTTTGCGAGGAGATAAGATCGATAACGTGCCTGGAATTCCCAACTGCGGTGAAGTTACTGCCGGTAAGTTAATAAAGGAATATGGCTCAGTCGAATCGATTATTGAAAACGCTGCAAATATAAAAGGTCGGATTGGAAATAATATCCGTGACAACTTGGCTTTCCTACCCATTGCAAAGTCTCTGGTCACTATCCGCACTGATGTGGATATTTCTGCCGATGTCCCGAATTTGGAAGTACTAAAGCAAAAACCAATTGATAAAAAAGCTTTATACGATTTTTATTCAGAGCTTGAGTTTAGAACTTGGGCAAATAAGATAAAGAAGGAAATCCCAGCCGACCAACTGCAAGGGGCGACTTCTACCTTGTCCGCAAGCCCTGATAAAGAAAATGAGCCAATTACCGGCGTGCGCGTCAATCAGGCCAATATCGAATTACCGGAATTGCCTCCTATAGTTCCACCGAAAGAAAAGCCGTTGACTTTGGAGGAATTTGAAAAGCTCCATCAAAGCCACGAATTGGCGACCATGTATTTACTTATAGATGGAGACGAACAGCAATCCATGACGCCTTCTGGACTGGTAGTGATGTTTTCCGAAGGTCGGTGGATTTATTTCAGCGGCGGCATGAATGGACTTATTAGTGAAGAAGGCAGAGACATTCGGGCTATCGAATTGGCAAAAGCCTGGCTAGAAGATCCAAAGTCGCCCAAATACTGCTATGACGCTAAGAAACTTGCGCATGCATTACAAAATATCGGCATTTCGCTTAATGGAGTCGAAGAGGACGTCCTAATTCAAAATTACATTCTCGAGGCCCATCGTAACCATGCTCTTGAAAAGATCACTGCTAATTGGCTCAAGGTGGAATTAAGAGAGGAGGCTTTAATAATCGGAAAAGGCGCAGGCAAGAAGAGATTCTGCAATATTGCTACTTCAACCTGCATGGACTTTTCGCTGGAAAGGGCTTCGGCTGTCTATCGCCTAGCTAAAGTTTTTCAAAAGGCGCTTGCAGATCAGCCGGCTTTGGATAATATCTATAGGAATTTAGAGATGCCGGTGATGAAAGTTCTTTTCATCATGGAGCAAAATGGCGTTCTAATTGATAGCGCAAAACTTGATGCCTATACACAAGAGTTAGCGGAGAAAGCAGCCGAGCTAGAAAGTAAGGCTTTTAAGGAAGCAGGTCAAAAATTTAATCTCGGTAGTCCAAAGCAACTTGGGGAAATTCTGTTCGATAAGCTCGATATCACTATTGATGGAAAGAAGCCGAAGAAGACTTTATCAGGAGGATACTCCACCAATGAGGAAGTACTGACTGCTCTTAAAGACGAATATCCTTTAGCTGAGCTTGCTTTAGAGTATCGGACTATTAGCAAGTTGATGACGACTTACACGGAAAAGCTTCCTAAGCTAGTCTCTCCAAAGGATGGGCGTGTTCATACGACGTTCGAACAGACAGTGCCGGTGACAGGTAGACTTTCTTCGGCCAATCCAAATCTACAGAATATTCCAGCTCGACACGAAGGCAAGAGGATAAGAGAAGCATTTATTGCCTCGTCCGGTTGCAAGATTGTCAGTGCCGACTACTCCCAGATTGAACTAAGACTAATGGCTCATTTTTCCGGTGATGAAGCTTTCATGTCGGCCTTTAAAAACAATATCGATATTCATCGGGCAACAGCAGCTGAAGTATTTAACGAGCCTTTGGAAAAGGTTACAGACGATCAGAGACGCACAGCAAAGGTTATTAATTTTGGTCTGATCTATGGCATGAGCCCGTTTGGGCTAGCCAAGAGTCTTGGAATTGACAGACATGATGCCAAGGAATATATAACTCGCTACTTTAACAAATATCCTGGAGTCAGGGACTATATTGAATCCTCTAAAGAGCAAGCTCATGCTAATGGCTACGTAACCACTTTATATGGTCGTAAGCTCGAAGTGCCTGATCTTAAAGTTCCTGGTGCTAGAAATAATGCCGCTGAAAGACAAGCCATTAATGCTCCATTGCAGGGCACTGCCGCTGATTTAATCAAGAGAGCCATGATTAATGTGCAGGCTTGGCTTGATGAGGAAAAGCTAAAGAGCAAGCTTATATTGCAGGTTCACGATGAACTGATCATTGAGGCTCCGGACAACGAAGTCGATATCGTGAAGAAGAAATTGCCTGAAATTATGGCTGCCGCTGGCCAATTGGACGTTCCGCTCATTGCGCAAGTAGGAGTAGGTGACAACTGGGAAGCCGCCCACTAATGCAAATTTCTAAAAACACAAGTACGTAAACACCAGTGCGTAAACCAAATACCTAAAAACAAGTAGTCAAAAGTAAGCCCCGCGCTAGCGGGGCTGTTTTGTAGGGATCTCCTACCAACAATTATAAGCAAGAGCCTACTTTTTCTGGCTCAAAAGCGCCGATAGGTTGATGGTCCGCATTGAAGAGCTTCAAGTAATTGCCATCTTTTTCAATGTATTTGATGTTATTGAAGATGCCTAGGAAGCTAGCTTCAAGATCGTTATACTCCTTAGCGCAGAATTTATGAGTCGATTCGACATTGCTGAAAGTTACCGCTCCATCAGGACCGATTTGATATTCTCCAAACATGTCGTTGCATCCAGGTTCCGAGAAGAACTTGCCATCCTTACCGAATGTGATGGTAGCTGGAGTCTCACAGGGTGGAACCGAATCGACTGCCGGCATCCAAGTATTGGTAGTTAAATCGGCAACTGTGATGGCGCTAGCAGTTCCGCACAGGGTAAAAAGGGCGATAGTTAATAAAATTCTCTTCATTGTGTCCTCCTACGAAACAAGCCCAAAAGAATATAAGGGTTTGTAATTAATATCCCCTATGGAAGTCCAAATTAAGCCCTTATCTTTTCTATCTTCCAATGAGGGTGTTGTGAACGGGAACCGTAGAATCCTCGGTGCCAAAAATCGATACCCACATCGGCCATAGGCATGAATAGGACCAACAGGTCATTAGCATTCCCCAGAAGACTATGAATACGGAACCGATATTGCCTCCTACGGAAGTCAGACCGATTGAACCGCAGATCGTGATGGAAAGAAGCACGATGGCTAAAACCACCATAGCTCCAATGTTCCGTAAGCAAACAAATAGTGAAAAGAAGAAAGCTTTGCCTAAAGTCTGGCCTTTCCAAGCAATGAGCAGAGGAGAAAAGCAAGTAATGCAGAGGATCGCACCATAGGCGAAGAAGCCAAAAATGAAAGCAGCCCATGGAATGTTTTGCATTACGAGGGCAGGATCTATTTTTTGTTCTGGACCTGTTCCTGTAGTCCATCTAGCTACATCGTCGGCCGAAAGGAGACCAAAGATAAAGCCGATAGCTACCATGCAGAGGCCATAAACTAGGCCTAGGAGAATAAGTTGTTTGCGTACCTGGGCGTTTTTCCAACCCTCATACCAGCACGCATAGATCATGGGATGGAGTCCTTCGCTGATATCGCGTCCACATCCAGCAATCGCGACTGTGCCAAAGGAAGTAACAATAGAGCTCAGGATAATTCCAATAAATCCTAGACCTGGGACCGTGCTAGGTAAGCCAAATAAAAACACTAATAGGAGGTAGGAAGCGACGATTCCTATGATGGTTAGTGGCGCCTTAGTGATAATTTTCCAGCTTTGTCTAAGCCACTTAATGCCGGTAACGAGAGGCAAACCTTTGTTCATGAGTCTTCTTTAATAAATCCAAGGCAGTTCGACTGCCTTTGCGTTCTTACGTTTTAATAAAATCCTTTCAAATTGTCCAGGGTCGTGAGGCTTGAGCAAGGATGCTTGCCTAGGTAGCCAGTAGTCATAGAGCCGGGACATCCAAAAGCGCAAGGCGCCGGCGCAAAGCATGTCTTGCCACATTTCCCTCTCGTGCTCGCTTAGCGGGCGAATGGAATTGTAGCCTCTTAAGAAAGCCTTGGCCTTTTCTGGCACGAACTCGCCTGTTTCTAGATCTACGCACCAGTCGTTCATCGTAACGGCCAAGTCAAAAAGAAATGGAGCGTTGCAGGCAAAATAGAAATCTATGACGCCTTCCAGCTTCTGTCTACCATCCTTAGTTGACACCAGGGCGTTATTGCGAAAAAGATCGGCATGCACCGCACCAGTTTCAAGGGCATTGTATTCATCCGTTGCAAAAAGCCTCTCCATCCGAAAAACTTCTTCTTGCAATAATTTAGCCGATTCCTCTGCCATAAAAGGAAGGACTAGAGGACAGCTTTCTTTCCAAAAATCCAAGCCTTTCTGGTTTTCTTGGAAATAAGGAAAATCCTTGACGGCTAGGTGCATTTTTGCCAGGAAAGTGCCCATTTGTTCGCACAGTTCGGCACTTGGCTCCGGTTCGAAGTTACCTGCTATGCAAGGAGCGATGGAACAAGGCTTGCCGTTGACATGCTCTTTTAGAGAACCGTTTTTAGCGGGAATTGGTCCACTGACGTTTAGGCCTTTCTTATATAAATGTCGAGTAAGCTGAAGGTAATAGGGGAGTTGCTCTTCTGAAAGCCTTTCGAAAACTGTCAGGACGAATCGGCCTTTTGAAGTTTCAAGATAGAAATTCGAATTTTCTATGCCCGAAACTATGCCTTCAATAGATTTGAATTCTCCCAAATCATACTGATTGAGCAGGCATTTAGCCTGCTCATTAGAAACTTGGGTAAAGACAGCCATTAGAAGCCAAAGTTAATAAATTTTGGAATGCCCATCGTGTTATCACGAACGGTTCCAGAGACTGACTGGACGGTGGGTACTTCTCTTCTCATCGTATAAGGAATCTGCGTGGAACCCGGAGTGACCTTAACTTCAGTCACAATGTTGCGGTTATTTACCGTTTCTTCAATTTTTGTCTTAGGCCAGAACTCTGGATTTCTAGAGCGAACTTTAGCTGCATCGAGATCGCGCCGAGCCTGTTCGGCTTCTTCCAGGGAAAGCTTTCTTGCCTGGTCTCTTGAGCGTTCCGATGTTGCATGAGGGACTGTCGACCCGGACAGATCCTCGGAGGCTTCCATCGCTGGGGGAGACTGGACTTTTGGGGCTGCCGTAGCCACCAGGGGCAGTGCCGCAAATAGGATAGTGGCTAATAATAATTTTTTCATGATACTTCTCTACACCGTCAATCTTTCTTAAATTCTATGTCAAAACCCCATTTTGAAGTTGCTTGCACTGCTTGAATTAGACGGGGTGGATATTGATAGTGACCAATGTGGTTTTAGACCGATAAAACTTTATTTAAAAGTGCGATGGAAAGCTTGATATTACTAATAGACATAATATATTCAATACATTATTGAGTTAAAAGGATTCTTGCACTTGATTTGCAATAATTTGCAAAATGAGCATCTATTTTGAAAATTGGATTTGCCAAAGGCTATATTCTTACGTCCAAAATTCTCAATCCCAGCAATTAGACTCAAAAGGATCTGCAATGCGCATCAAGTTTTTTATCAGTTCGGTTCTTTTAACTTCAGCAGCCTTGGTTTCTTCAGTAGCGTTTGCAGGAGAATACGCTCAAAAGCTGACTAACTGTGTTTACCAGAACTTGACTCCGAACGACAAGAAGCTGATGGTCCAATGGGCTTTTGTTAGCTTAGGC
>JAJPXW010000258.1:742-5730 GCA_021205255.1 Burkholderiales bacterium | reverse complement strand
ACTTTCTTTACTTTTGCATTGGGTGAAATGAAAGTAAGAGAGCATTGTAAAGAAATCGACTGTTACACTCTCCAATTTTTGGGTATACAGGATATAAAATCTTTGAAATCAGATTAACTTTGCTAAGAGAATCCTTAAGGGAGAAAAGAGATGCTCTTTACTAAAAAGGCGATCCATGTACTAGCCTTTACTTCAATTTTTGTTCTGACAGCAAGCCTTGCAGGATGTATGTCAATACCTGCTTTCACCAAAACAGATTTTACCGATGAGGAATTGCTAGACAAAGCCGAATTTGCTATTGGAGTTGAAAGATCCGAGCTTTCGCTAGTACCTGGCTCTGTCATGAACGATAAACATTCAGTCCAATATCAGATTAAAGACGTTACTGGCGCTACTTATCGCTGCTACTTCAACTATACGTCTGATATGGGGATTACTGGAAAGTCAACCAATACAAGTGACGCAGTTTGCTCAAAGATAGGACACGCTGGAGATACAACCACTAAGGGTAATAAGGCGCGTGCTTCTAAAAAATCAACGGGTCCTTGTAACGACCTTCTAAGAGCTGCAGGTCGTTGCTAGATAAACTTTGACCAAGTTCCATTTAGATGCAGTTTTAGTTTTTCTTCTAAATGGAGAAGAACGTTCATTCCTCTTGAAGTATTGAAAGTAAGACAATAAATAGGAGCTTATAACTCTCTCTACATTTCGAGAAAAAGAATAAAAAGCGCCCGGCATGTTTTGGATTTTTACTGATGCCGAGCGCTTTCTTCTTGGGATTTATTAACTTTTACAGCTTGTTATCAGGCTCTTCCTTTAACATTTGATCGGTATATCCTAAATCATAGTATTCCTTTGGTGTAGCGATCTCGTCTTCCTGATCCATGGCATTGGTGACCATTTCAATGCATTTCTCCATGCCTTTTTCACATTCCTTTTCACCTTCTGGACCAAGGATTTGTTGAACTTTAAGTACAGTGAGGACTGCAGGAGCGTTTATAGCTTTATCTCCTTGCCCTTCAAGAGCATCATAGAGTTGCTTTTCAAGTTTCTCCTGGATACCAGGAACGATGGCTGTGAGAAATTCACAGTTCTGAACTCTTAGAGCTTTATCTTTATTGCCCTCGACTAATTTGCTATTACCGGTGCAGATGAGCTTAATGAAATCATTTTTGTGCAAATCGGCCAAGGCTGGGATTTCGGCTGTTGAGTTCTTAAAGTATGCAACGACAGGCAGTTCGGAAGTACTTGCTCTACGGAACTGAACAAAAGGCTCTCCGTTTTTAGTCTTGATTGCGTCTACGGTGCCGGAGACTAAAAGCCATTTGTTCTGGAACATAAGATCGCCCTTCACTTCATTCTTTTCGTATTCATTTGATATAGAAGGAGCAGTAACTGAGAAGATATCAGGGTACTGCTGCAACAGACCTCTCGACTTCAAATCTTCGAGAACTTCCTGCTGATCCTCAAGGACCTCATCATCCACAAAGTCATCGATAGACATCTGGATAAGTGCTTGAACGATTTCTTTTTGGTAAGGTGTCACATCGGCTTGAACGGGGGTTGTGATTCCTGCCAACAGAAGCGCCGAGAAAATAACTGAAGGAAGCTTCTTGGCTTTAAGCATGCTCGTAAATTTCAACTCAATCTCCTTAGTGAATTAATAAAGCTGAATAGCGTGAGGTCCAAATAGTCTGGGAGATCGGCGCTTTTAGTTTTAATTCTGTAACTACCTTGTAAAGTCATCAGTACATTCAAAGTGGTGGGAGGTATAACCCAATTTATTAAACAGAGGATATCAAGTGCTTATTAATGGGCACAATTCTGCTAGTCGTTGTATTTTGAGCAACCTGTTGGTTCATGCAATAAAGAGAAAATAGAGCACTAGAACCGAGGGATAAAGGCAAAATCGAATCATAGATATTCGCCATGATTGGGCTAGTCCCACTAGTTCCAAGCATTTACAGGGACTAAAGTTCATTAAAGCAAAGTCAACCTGAAAGTAGGAATGTAGATATAGCTACAAGTGGGTTGCGAAACGATGGGAGCCAAGCATGGCAAAGACAAAAGAAAATCCAACAAGCAGCACTGGTGAAAATATAACGCCTGAAGCCCTGGAAGTAGAAGAAGTAATTAGTGTTGAAGATGAGGCGGAAGGTAACATCTATAAAAAATCGCCTGAAGAAGCAAACGCAGACGATGACTATCTAAAAGATATTCAGTCTACAGAAGCAAAAGAAGAGTCCGATGCCGAAACTGCGGCAAGCGATCAGCTCGGTCCAGAAATAACTGGTGCAAAAACGGATCTTAAGAAGAGGCCCTCTGCCCAGGCACAACAGCCGACAAATGTGCTAGATAGTCAGGAAAAAGCTGAGGAATAGCTAGGTTACGCACAGCCAGCCATTACGGAAATAGAGGAAGAAACCATAGTCGCAAAAGAGCTTAAAGGAAAGAAAAGTAAGAAGAAGAGCAAATAGTTCTAACCCTTGTCTTTGGCGATAGGAACCAAAGACTTCTCTTGGTGCCCTTAGGTCTAACGATAGGCAATAGGTGAAATAAAAGGCAGTTGGTTTCCCAACTGCCTGAGGGGTTTGTATTTCTAAAACTAATCTTCCTGGAACGCCACTTCTCTTGTCTTCTTAATAGATGGCAAAAGGACAAGAAGCAATAGGAATAGTGCCATCATTAACAACACTAGTGAAATAGGCCTTGTTACAAATGTAGTCGGATCGCCTCGAGAAAGTAACATAGCCCTTCGCAGATTTTCCTCCATCATTGGTCCAAGAATAAATCCCAAGATTAATGGCGCTGGTTCGCATTCCAATTTATAGAAAACGTATCCAAGTGCACCACAGATAATGGTGATATAGACATCGAATGGGTTGTTATTAATGGAATAAACACCGATACAGCAGAATGTCAGGATGGTCGGATATAACCAGGAATATGGAACTCTTAGCAATTGGACCCAGATTCCAATCAACGGAAGGTTAAGTATCACGAGCATTAAGTTGCCGATCCACATGGAAGCAATCAAGCCCCAGAAAAGTTCTGGATTGGAACTCATGACCTGTGGTCCTGGCGTGATGTTGTGAATCATCAGAGCACCAATCATTAAGGCCATTGTCGCATTCGATGGGATACCTAATGTCAGCATTGGAATAAAGCTGGTCTGCGCACCTGCATTATTAGCTGATTCAGGCCCAGCAACGCCGGCAATATTACCTTTACCAAAAGGTGGTTTAGCTTTTGATCCGCCTACTTTTTTCTCTAGGGAGTAGGAAGCGAAGGAAGCTAGAAGTGCGCCTCCTCCAGGAAGCACTCCGAGCAGTGACCCAAGTACAGTTCCGCGGCAAATGGCTGGAAGCGACTTTAGAAATTCCTTAACTGTTGGCCAGATCGATCCTACTTTCTCAGTCATCGATTCCCTTACCTCTCCTTTTTGGAGATTGACCATAATTTCCGTGAAACCGAAAAGTCCCATGGAGATTGCCACGAAATCGATACCATCTTGCAGTTCGGAGATTCCAAAATCGAATCTAAAAGTGCCGGAGTTGACGTCAGCACCGATGATACCTAGAAGTAGACCTAGGATGATCATAGCGAAGGCTTTCAGGATAGAGCCTTGCGCAAGCACCACGGCACCTACTAGGCCAAGAACCATAAGGCTGAAATATTCAGCTGGACCAAACTTAAAGGCTAATTGAATTAAGGGAGGTGCAAAAGCGGCAACCAGGATCGTTGCGAAGCAACCGGCAATAAACGAGCCGATAGCTGCGATACCAAGTGCTGTACCAGCTTTGCCTTGGCGAGCCATCTGGTAGCCGTCGAGGCACGTGACGACTGAAGCCGACTCGCCAGGCAAGTTGACCAAAATTGCAGTAGTAGAACCACCGTATTGGGATCCATAATAAATACCGGCCAACATAATCAGAGCGGCCGTAGGATCCAAGTTATAGGTAATTGGTAACAGCATGGCCAGCGTAGCGACTGGTCCTAAACCTGGCAACACACCTATAAGGGTGCCTAGCGTTACCCCGATAAAACAGTACAGGAGGTTAGTAAGCGAAAAGGCTGTTCCAAAACCAAGGGCTAAATTATTCAGAAGATCCATTCCATACCTCTATTAGAAAGATGGCCAAATCGGTACGGTGAGATCAAGACCCCAAACAAAAATTATCCATACCAGAACGCTGAGGAAAGTTGCCAAAATCAAAATTGGTATGAGCTTGAAAGTCCTTTCGGCAAATCCTGAAAGGAAAATCATAATGAATGTTGCGGGTATCAGTCCGGCAGGACGCAGGAGAATTGCAAATATAAAGACCGATCCCAAGATAATAATAACCGTGCGCCAATCAATGGCTCCCACTTTGCCATCGCCTTCGGACGGTCTAAAGACAAGTGACTTAAGAGTGATAAGGAAACCTAATACAAGAAGGAATCCTCCTAGAAGCATTGGGAAGTATCCAGGTCCCATGCGAGATGCGGTTCCTAAAGCGTATTTGGCGATTGAGTAAAAGCAAAAAAATGCGCCAAACGCCATGAACATAATGCCTGCAAAAAAATCTCTTTGGTCTTTTATCATTTTTGATTTTTGTGCATATCAAACCAGCGGACGCTAAAACGCTAATCCGCTGGTAAATAGTTTATTAAAGCCTATCAGTCGACTTTAGCGCCACTAGCGTCAACAATCTTCTTGTACTTAGCAAGTTCGCTCTTCACGAATTCGTCAAGTTGTTCAGGTGTACCAGCTTTTTCTACCGCGCCCATCTGATCAAAGCGTACTTTCATGGAATCGGATTTAATAGCTTTGACTAGAGCGGCGTTTAGTTTCTCTAAAGTCGCCTTATCCATGTTAGCCGGCGCAAAGAAGGCATACCACGTCGAAATATCAAAGCCTGGGACTCCGGCTTCGCTCATGGTCGGCACATCAGGCATTTCTGGAGCACGGAACTCCGTTGTTACAGCAAGCGGAATGAGTTTGCCAG
>JAJPXW010000258.1:0-732 GCA_021205255.1 Burkholderiales bacterium | reverse complement strand
CGGAAGCAGAAGCCAAATTATCGAAAATAAGATCGGTTTCGCCAGCTAGAACACTCATTTGAGCGGCAGATGCACCTTTAAATGGAATGTGCATCATCTTTGTGCCAGTTTCTGCTTTTAGAAGTTCTCCGGACATATGGCCAGCCGATCCGTTCCCACCAGAAGCATAGTTGAGCTTATCTGGATTCTTCTTGGCATATTCAATTAGGGTGACCACATCCTTAATGCCCGTCTTCTGGGAAAATTCAGGCGTGATGACCAGTACGTTAGGAGTCTGGGCAATTAATGTAATTGGAGTGAAATCCTTGATGGGGTCGTAAGGGAGGTTGCTAAACAGATTTGGGTTTACTGCATGTGTAGCAAGGGCGCCCATGACGATAATCTTTCCATCTGGGGGTTGCTTGGAAACGTATTCGACTCCGATATTGCCACCGGCGCCTGGCTTGTTTTCAACAATGATTGGGCCAAGATCGCCTCTTGCTTCTTCGGCTACTGCACGGGCAGTGACGTCAAGAGGGCCTCCAGGTGGGTACGGAACGATAATGCGGATTGGTTCTTCAGCAGATGCGACTCCGGGAACCGACAGGGCAGCAGCAACGGCGAGCGTTGTGATGCAAAGATTACGCCTTGTAATTGTGCTGAAAGTCAAGGTTCTTCTCCTCTAGGATTTAACAAAGTTGCTAGGGGGAGGTTTAGTTTTCCCCTAAACCTCTGATTGTATTGGTTCAGAGG
>JAJPXW010000348.1 GCA_021205255.1 Burkholderiales bacterium | reverse complement strand
CGATAATCCAAGCAATCCCCCCGCCGCCACTCCGCAACACCCAGGCCAAGAAAAGCCAGAGCCTCACCCCTCCAGTTATAGCTTTCTACACGACGAGCAAAATTTAAATTTGCCAAAGGCGACAGGAGAGTCTTCTTTTGACCATGGCGGCCAAACCTTTAGATATTTCTTTGACGAACACGGAGACGGTTGGTTCAATGCTGCGGACATTGTGCATTATCTGGGTTATGACAATGTAAGAAGCAAATTAGAAGAATACGATATCACGGACTCAAGACAATTCATTTTTAGGGGTCAAAAAGCCCTTTTCTTGTCCGTAAAGGGATTCGAAAAGATTTTAACTGAGAGCGGAAGCCCAAAGGCAGGAGAGCTTTGGGACTTCTTTATCAATAATGAAACTAGCATGGAAAAACAAAAAGAAGATATGGAAGAACAAAAAGAAGAAGCCAAATTAGAGCAAGCTTTTGAAAAGGGAGAAGGTTTTATTGCCGAACCTCCTAGCTCATTCAGAACTGAAACTTCTAGTACTGCAGAAGCTTCAAATACTCCTTCAGAAATGCAGACTTCTGGGGAGCCAAAAGATACTACTAGCGCAAGTCAAGGAGAAGACGAAGGTCAACAACCTCTAAATTCAACAGAGGAAACTTCTTCAAATCCAAAGCAAGACAGAATATTTCAAGTTTATCCGGGCTTTGTGCCAGAAATAGAGGCCCATGAAATCCATAGAAAGATTAAGACTGACTTGACTTTTGATCAGTGGCTGGATAATCAAATAGCAACCTATGGCGCTAATGAAGGAGTGGATTACATCATAGATAGAGAAAGCGGCGACGTCTATTTAAGTAGCGGGATGACAAGAAAAATCATCGATGCCTACACCGCTGATGTAATTGCTCGTTCTCAGAGAGTTCTCGATAAAGACGTCAATAACGTTACCTTCCAGAACAAAGTTTTCCGCTTCCTATATGACGAAAATCATAACAAATGGTACGTCATTGAAGATATCCAGAGATATCTTGGAGGACCAGAAGTCCAACATGCAATAGACACCTATGGGAATCCGGACGATCCGGTAACAGTGGAAACTGATGTAAATGAATATCTGTGTTTCAGCGAAGAGACTTTCAAAAAAATGTTAGCTAATTCGCAGAATCCAGAGATTCAGGCTATCTACGAAGGACTATTTGATCATGACAAATCCATTGAAGAGCCAAAATTCCAGCATGCAGAAGAGGAAAAAGTCGAAGAAAAGGTAGAAGAGCCTGAGACTGAAGTTCCAACTACAGTGCGGGAAGAGGAATTCGTCTTAACTCCAGAGCCAGCTCCTTCAGACCAATCTAATTTAGATTTGAGCGCTCCTCCATCTGAGGACGGGGAAGAGAAAGTTCCATCGGAAGAAGAAAAGCCAGAAGCACTTACTGTAGAAAAGGCTATTTCTCCAAAAATCGGAACATTTGGAGGCAAATACTTCTGGGTTGTAGATGCAAAGGATTTACACACTTATCTAGAGCCACCTAAGCCTTATCCTCTCTGGATTAAAGATCTAATCGACTTCTATGGCTATATAGAAAATACCGACTATTCAGCTGACCGAGAAAAAGGAGTTTATTTATTGTCCTTGCCGATGGCTCGTGAAATTGCAATGAGTGTTCCATCCGAAAGGAGCAAGGAAGTTCGGACCTATTTGGCCGCTTTTAGTGAAGCGCCAATTCCTGACTTGGAAACGGCTACTTCAAATCAAACGGAAATTCCATCTTCTGAGCAGCAAGAAGTACCTCAGAGCCAAGAAGAATCTTCGTATATTTCAGAGTCGGCTCAGGAAATTCCTTCAGAAGAACCTGTTAAGGAAGGAATCGTAGCAATTGAAGAAGATATCGTCGAAGAGCAAGAACCTGAAGAATCTGAATCTGAAGAGGAGCAGAAATCAGAAGAGCAAGCACCCAGAAAATATATACGTGTTTGGACCATTAAGGGTGGAGCAAGGGAGTTGGGTGTGGGACCTGTTTTTCTGAAGGCTTACTTAGAAGATATAGGCTGGTTGTTCCCAAATACCTACGATCCAAAGCTCTACATTATGAGGAAAGGATTAATGGCCTATAACTTCGGAGAGGTAACTACAGACGCGCATATTGGTTTAATTACTGAGGAAGGACTAGAGGTTCTAAGGCAGAAACTTGTTCGTTTAGGCATAATCCAGTTTGGAAGCCCTGACTAAAACACTGAGGGATGTTTCAAGAAATCTTGACACATCCCTATTAATGCAAGGTAAAAGCGATGGCCGAATGAAAAAATCCCATCGCTTTACATTTATGGCGTCGATGGCTTTTCTGCTTTAGCTTCTTGAGCACCTAAAGGACCGTCATAGAGCCCAATCACCTCGCCTTCTCTTCTTAAAACATGGAATCCCGCATGGGCTTTCTTAGAATTTTGTAGGAATTCTTTAGCTGTATCCAAAACGGCTTTCAGATTCCAGGCCATAAAATCAATGTATCCAGCTTTGGTACCAATAGCAGTACCGATCAGCTCAAAAGCTTCCTTGCCGGCTTTTTCTTCAATAGCCTTTATGAATTCCTCTTGGAACTGCTTGATTTTCTTTTCTTCATCGGGTCCTCTAAAAGGATCTATGAAAAACATAAAGAATCCGGCTGTTGCACCATCGGCCTGCAGTAGGTCGACATTTTCTGACTTTCCTTGGTCATAGTCGTTAACTAGCTGCATGCATCTGGATAAACCTGTCTTTATGTCGCCGCGAATAATGGCATCTTCAGACTCATCTGGTGTACGTGTGTAGGGAATGAAATTTTGCAGGATGATATCTGGATTGTTATCGAGGTCAACCCCTTGCTCATTGAGCCGATTGGCTAAATCGGATAGTAAAAAAGAAGCTTCTTGTCTAGGACTATCGAGCAGCTCTATCCCATCAACATATCTCATTGCTGGAATTTCTCCAATAGCAGTAAACACTATCTGGTCAAGGACCATGGTTGCTAGACGTTGATCAGACGGTAGAAGTTTCTTGAGTCCATCTTTATACAAATAGATTTTGTACTTTCCCGAGTCAAGCTTTTCAATCCATGTGGAGACTTCATTTTGCTTAACTGACCAATCCGGAAACTGCATCTCTCCATCTGGATTGGCGGGAGTTCCTAAAACAAATTTGAACTTCTCTGAAAACTCGGCTGGTTTATGTTTCAGAAAATAATCAGTTGCATAGAGTTTTGTGGAACTACCTTGCGGAGACAGAATCACTTCCATAAGCTCGGAGTCTGCCTTAAGAGTAATGCCAATCTCGCTGAAAGCCGTATATAAAACATCATATAGATTCTCAATGACCTGAGCTCTTTGTTCCGTAGTAGGATTTGGTACATCTAAGATCTTAAGTATTGCCGGCTGTTTCTTTATGAACATGTCCCAAGCTACTTTTACTCTATCCTTGAATGGAACATCTGGTATTGGCAGCTCAATAAATTTTTGGCAGTTATCAATGTAAGTTTGGATAACCTCGGGATCATTGGTTAATTCCTTAGCCTTTTCAAAATAATGGATCGCTATATCTGCCATGCCCAGTTGGCCAAGCGCATAGCCCATGTTGTAATTCCAGATAAATTCTTTCCCAAAGTCTTTCTCGTGGATCATGCAGAGCCTGATTACTTCCCTTAATCTATCTCTACTTGGCCATCCTTGAGAAGTTGCACATAGGGCGCTAGCTAAATAAAGATCCAGTTGGGGCGCCCTCATTTCCGGAGGAATTTGAATTACAGCATTGATAATTTGGCCAAATTCCCCCTGCGCTTGCCAGTTTTGGCATTGTTCTAAGATATCCATTTATACCTCTTGCTTATAAACTCTTATATGGCAGGGATTGTAGAGATAGATAAGAGAGATAAATTTTATAATGCACCAGCCTCGGCACTACTTCCATAGCCATTGCCAAAGGTCAGGTTCGGATTCAGTATGGAATACTTGGAATCCACAGAATAAAGGTGGGTTTTGACGAAAGAATTCCTTAGCGACTTCTAGAACGTTTGCGATATCCCAAGCAATAAAATCGACATACCACCAGGCAAACCCACTGGCAACTCCAGTCAACGTAATGGCCTGTGGCTTAGTCTTATCCACTAATTCTCGTTGCAGTTTCTTGCTGAAGTCCATATTTTCTTCATTATCTGGACCGTCTTTGACTGGAGGCGAGAAAAAGATAAAACCTGGAATTGCACCGTCGGATATGAGTCTATCGGCAATATCGTTCTTCTTTTTGCTGTACTCCAGGATTAGATCTTTGAAAGTTGTATAGCCTTTCAATATGTCAGACCTTGCCTTTCCATATTCCGATTCTGGAACTACACCTTTAGTAGCAGACGTCTCGTACGGCTCGAAATCTACTAAATAGAGCATCGGATCGAGCGATAAATCAAAACCTTCTTTCTTTAAGGTGGCGCAGAGCTCATGCATAGGAATTGGAGGTTTGACTTTTGGAAGTTCAAGCACCTCCGGCTTGCCGAAGAATTTCATTCTTGGCAACTCCCCTATTGCATTATCTATGTAATCGGTGGCTAGCTGCGGATAGATGTCCTTAAGATTCTTTGGAAGCGTAGCTAATTTAGAAGAATAGACTGAAAGCTTGTAATTGCCATTTATATTGTCTAGCCAAACCAAGGCGTCCTTACTGCAGAACTCAATTCCAAACAGCACCAAGTTCATATAGTTAGTTGGCAGCGCCCCTATAAATATTTCCCAATTTTGACGAACGTACTGTGGTGACTGAGAAACAACGATGCACTGTTCGAAAAAATTTGCCCAGTTGCCTTTTGGACTGAAGATCAAACCGTACTTTGCATTACCTTGCGCTAAGACTAAGCCAGGAGTAGACATTGCAATCTCAAATGCCTTATCGGCCTTATCACTAACCTCGCCTATTTTTTTACTAGCTAGAGGGAATTTTTGAATCATCTCTAGAAGTTCTGGCTCAATATCGTTAAAAGCTCTCCATGCATTAGCTGTTCGCGTCAAGAACGTCTCAGAAAACCGTGGCTTAATCAGCAAACTCTTGCATTCCTTGATGGCCAGTTGGACTTTTGCGGAATTCGGTTTTATTTCCTGGGCTTTCCTAAGATATTTAATAGCTCGACTAAACTGCTCCAGTCCCAAGAAAGCCTTTCCTGTCCAATAATTCCATTCAAACTCGTGGGAGGATTGGCCTTCAAGCGGACGTAACAAAATTAGTGCTTTACGATATAGATTTCTATCCTCCCAGCCATGTGCAATATTGATATATGCCTTGGCAAGCATCAGATCTAGAGCGGGATTGCGATAATTTTTGGAAATATTCTCCAATGCTTTGATTATCAAAGAATATTTCTTCTCCCTGAACCAATTTTCGCATTGTGAGATTAATTCCATAGAGGTTTCGCTCAAAATCTGAAAGCTAAGGAAGCCAATATAAAGCAAACCCCGCTTATGTTGGTTTATTACATAAGTCGGGGTCTAAATTGTCCATTGTCTGCGTCTAAAAGACGTGGTTCATATATTTTCCGTGCTCTCTTAAAATTGCGGAGGTGGCAATTGTCCGGGAGGTGGAGGAGGCGGATTTTGACCATTCAAAGGTGGAGGAGGCAGCTGGCCATTGGGAGGTGGCGGTGGCAACTGTCCACTTTGCGGTGGTGGCGGACCTGGTTGGCCATTAGGCGGAGGTGGGGGCAATTGTCCGTTCTGTGGTGGAGGCAACGGTTGACCATTAGGCGG
>JAJPXW010000033.1:799-5750 GCA_021205255.1 Burkholderiales bacterium | reverse complement strand
GAGCAACCCAGTTCGCATCGTTAGATACAAGATCAGGATTCTTGAGCACGTCGTTGTACATGTAGCTTGGCAACGGATGCATTCCTAAAAATTCAAATACTTTCACGATAGAAATCTGGACGTTATCTTCATCACGACCATCAAAGAAGTCACCAGGTCTAAAAGCACCTTTTGGAGCATTCCAAGTTGTGCTCAGCATAAAATATTTTTTCGTAAGAATACCGCCTGTGCCATATCCGTCCTCAGGTGTGAGACGATGACGACCATCAGTTCCGTCTACACCATTTACGCTCATAACCTGGTCTTCGTACTTCTTCATTGTCCAAGGAGGAGCCATCCACCAAATTGGTGTCTGAACTATGATCACATCGGTTTTTTTGATTTTCTCGACTTCTTCGTCTATATCCCAGTCAGAATCAATCATGGTTGTTGTGCATTCATGACCTAGATCAGATAGGGTCTTAAGGGCGAGGTCTCTGTTGTGATGATTAAGCCAGCCAGTCGTATTCATTGGTTTGTACACTGTTCCGGCATCGAGAATCAAGATTTTCTTTTTATTCACGATAACTCCTTGCAAAGTTAGGGTGCCAATTATAGGAATCGGGTTTTTTGATAAATGCTGCGGGTTGTCAGCACGGGTAAGAAGTGCACTTTGGATTCTGAATTGAGCTATTGACTTTGTCCAATAGTCAATTTCAAAACTTTTGGAATCATTAGTCATCCCTATCTTGATTAGTTAAGAGGAATCGTGGCAATAAAATTCTTAATTAATGACGTCCATTAAGAACAATTTGTTATCTTAAAGCCATCCCTTTTGGTTGCTCTTTGCTTCTGAATGATCCAAATGTCAAGAACAGATCATTAGTCCACTTATACAAATCAGATATTTCGGCAAAAGATAAGATGCCGAAAGAAGATTCGGCCCACAAAATTGAAACTCGAAGAATTTCATTGATCTGACTATGCAGTATTTGTAAGGCTCAAGCTTTAAGACCACTCCTATCCATAACAAAAATCGGTAACCATCTTTAGACCAGTCATCAATATACGAAAATCGGAAAGTTTGGGTCGAAAACGTAAAGCCATCTTTGCTATTGCAAAAGTTGATTTTGGTGTTCTGTTCTGATATGCTCATTCGCTCACTAAAAAGAAAGGTTTTGTGAGGCCCCATAGCTCAGTTGGTCAGAGCAGTCGACTCATAATCGATTGGTCACTGGTTCAAGTCCAGTTGGGGCCACCACAAATCTGTTTCTATCTTTACGTTTACAGTATCTCCACTTTTCCCTTTCTATTGATTTTGGTTAAAAGAAGATGTCTGCCAGAAGATTTCCATCTTTTAGCACTGAAATGATTGGCAAG
This sequence comes from Burkholderiales bacterium, assembly GCA_021205255.1. GTDB lineage: Bacteria > Pseudomonadota > Gammaproteobacteria > Burkholderiales > Burkholderiaceae_F > JAJPXW01. The sequence goes on along the minus strand of JAJPXW010000033.1, from coordinate 4,391 downwards.
AAAGTCAAGAAAGTGAAGAGTCGAAGCCTCACTGAAATTTCATACGGCCTGGACATCCTTTTTCAGTTCGCTCTTCTCTCGACCTCTTCCCGCTTAGCGTTCCACTGGGGCATAACTCTCATAGCTTGAGGAACATTATTCTTTTGGATACTATTCACCAATTTTCCTCATAGCTCTTCCAAACTTCATCAGTGTTCAGAAGGTTTAACTGTCTGAATAAATCAATCTATAAAGCCATTGTGAAGAAGCGATGCGTATGGATAATTGTTTTGGTTCGGCTTAGTTATTTGCCATTTCAGCATATCTAGAACAACCTTCTGCAAAACCCAAATCGCAGGATTGCCGGTATAACTCTTTGGCCTGCGATAGTGACTTTGTCACTCCTGTGCCTTTTACGTACCTGGTACCGAGCTTGCAGCACCCAACTCCTTCTTTCACCGCACAGCTTCTCTGAAAATATGGCAGAGCCTCACTAGAAGAGGACGGCACGCCAATGCCTTGTGCGTAGATAGTACCGACATTGGAACACGCTTTTGCATCTTTATATTCGCATGCCAGTTGGAAAAGTTCTCTCCCCTTAGTAAGAGAAAGCTCCGCTTCTTTACCCTGAAAATACATTTCGCCTAAAAAGAAGCATCCTTGGCCAAAGTGAAGATTACATGCTTTCTCGTAGTACTGCTTTGCAGTATTAAAAGACTGCTCGACTTCAATACCCATTGCATACATTTTTCCAAGAGAAGTGCACGCTCGCGCACTTCCTTTGTCACAAGCGATGATGTAGAGCTCTTTTGCCTTAGTGAAGGATTGAGGAACGCCTTTTCCTTGGGAGTAAAGGATTGCTAAATCCGTGCAACCTTCTTGGTCTTCTAATTCGCAAGCTTTTGCAAAAGCTTCGGCCGCTTTTGTGAAGGACTGCACAGTTCCAGCTCCATTGACATATAAAATTCCTAAGTCTCTGCAGCCAGGACCGAAATTAGCATTGCAACTTTTATTTGAGTATTCGAAAGCTTTGGGATACGAAACCTCAACTCCAATACCTTTTCCATACATTACGCCTAGACTGGCAAACGCTTGTCCATATCCCAACTCGGCAGCCTTAGAGTAAAACTCTAAGGCTTTGTCGTAGGACTTCATTACGCCTACTCCATTGAAATATAAAAAACCTATATTCCAACAACCCTCAGGATAGGAAAGGGAGCAGGACTTTTCAAAAGATTGCAGCGCTTTTTCATAAGATTTCTCTGCTCCCCTTCCTAATAAGTAACAAACACCAAGATTTGAACATGATTGGCCCACGTCCAATTGGCATGCTTTTTCGGCATATTCAAATGTTTTTTCCAAGGACTTTTCTATCTTCTCCCCTTTAATGAAAAGAATACTTAGGGAGTTACAAGCAAGTCCATCATTGTTATTGCAAGCGACTTCAAGATCTTCAATTTCTCCAGCCATGCTATTGGAGAAGAAAAGAAAGGAAATTGCTAGTGTTAAGGACAGAAGTTTCATGCCAGCTTCTCCAATAAATAGTAGGAATAGTGGCGATGGAGTCTAGCCTGAAGGTCTAGAGACTTCCATGTTCACTGCTAAGCGCTCTATTGAATTGATAAAAAAATTCAATCCCTGTATAAATCTTTGTCCTTCTAACCTTCGAAATCGCTTTCTTACGAAATCGCACAATTTCCATAACCCCGACCATCGGTCATTAGCTGACGTTCTTTTGCTCTAGTAATACCAACTAAAAGCCAAGGTCCCCCCTTGTAATCCAGCTAAAGGGGAGGATTAAATCAGGCAAAACATGGAAACAAAGCAGGCGTCCCCCAATGCGCATGTTGAAACTGATAACTTCCGCTAAGACTATAAAAAGTCTATATTCTTCAAAATCCATCAATCCAAAGGTTTAAAAATGAAGCGGAAGTCCTTAACTCCAGTGGTGGTCATAATTGCAGACCTAATCCTGTGTTCCCACATTGCGGTCGCACAAACTCCTACGATAGACCAACCTGAAGGAGATATTCCCGAGCTGGAATTAAATACTTGGAATTTGGGAGGACCGTTTAATCTGTTAGTCGACGATTGTAAAAATAGCAATGAAGGCCAGGCATGTTACGTAGTTGGCAAGAACTTTATCCTAGCAGCTGGTGGCTTCGATGCATTCAAAGGCACTCAGGAAAAGATAGTAAAGCAATTAAAGGATATCGCAGCGCAAGAGCAAGCAGCAATTGACTCTCTTAAAGTTGTGGCCAAGATGGATTCTGAGACGCTTGCGCAAATGCAGCAATGGGTCACGCAGGTACAGAACCTGGCCAGTAGCATCAACGTTGCGGCGCAGAAAGAGAAATTAGACTCCCAGTGGGGGCTTTGGTTTCTTGATAAGGGATGCAAACTAAACTATCAGGACGCTTGTATCGACCTATCAATTGGGCTCGCTTATCGAAACGAAGGATACATCTCTCCTACCGTCGTAAAGGAGATTGAGGGATATTGCGACAAGGGTTTCGGGAACGCATGCAACTACCTCGGTGGCTTGTACCTCCAGGGCGAGTACGTGCCAAAGTCCGCAGAGAAAGCAGCAGAATACTATTCGTTCGGGTGCGGAGCTACGAATCACAATCTAGATGCATGTCAGTCTATCGCCAAGATGTATGAAACTGGTAACGGAGTTGCCAAAGACCCAGCCAAAGCGAGAGAAGTGTATCGGTTTTTATGCATGAAAGATTCATCTATGTGCTCTGACCTAAACAGAATGAAGAAAGTCACCGGTGAAGTTGAGGCTCCTATCTTTGACTTAGGGGAAAAGCTTTTCCCAGACCTCTACAAAGATTTGAAAAAAGAGGTAGCCAAAACCAAAATTTCTGATCTCTGACATACGTCAGACACTTGGTCGCTATATAACTTTTACACAGGCAGTCGAATTTGCGACTGCCTTTTCGTGTAGAGATCGATTAAGTAGCCAGAAATTAAGCTGAGCCATTTTTCTCACCTTGTCCAATTAGCAGAGGAATATTTGCTGAAGGGAACTCTTAGGTTCATTGGCTACTGAAAGGACGGTTTTTTTCTTCCTATTTGATTTTCAGCATGGCCTCTGTAAACCGAAGACCAACTTTGTACCATTATCTTAGAGTTGGTTTTCTTTTTGCATGATTGCCCAGAATCCTTTTCCACTCTCCTTAGCTTAAGGGATGTGGAGAGAACCCAAGTTACTACGCAAATTCTTACCTTGGTACCTGATCTTCACTAATTAAAAGAATTTCCCTATGTCGATGAAACCCAGTTTTTAGAAGTTTGGCATTTCAAATTGGATAAAAAACCAAATTTATATTGCACTTATCGACCTTTGGTAAAAGTCAATCTCCTTACTGACCAGGAGCTAGTTTTCTAATTGGAACTTCGCCTTACTTGTTGCAATCCAACATGCTCAGCGGTGGTTGACTTGTAGTCAAGACTCTACCTTGTTTCCAGTCACTTAGATATTCCTTGTTTTGTTTTCGAAGTTTGTAACTTGAGACTTCTTGTTTATACCCTTAGTTTGCATGCTGCAATACCAATGAGCTCTAGCTGTGCATAGATGATAAAGAAGCCATCCCTTATATTTAAG
>JAJPXW010000033.1:0-789 GCA_021205255.1 Burkholderiales bacterium | reverse complement strand
ATATTTAAGTGTGCCAAAATGTTGAACCTACTAATAAAGGATTAGTGGTAAGAGCGACATAACTTTTTAGCAACAAATAAAAGTGACAAGAGAAGAGATATTGAAAATTGAATCACTCTCTAAAGACGAACTTACTGAAATTGCAAGAGATGCAAGAATGACAGCTTGGGATTTGAGGATTGCTTTTGTACGCTTATTCCAAACCTACACTGAGTTCACAAAAGACGCAAATATTTCCGCTCATGAAGAGTTCATAGCGCTCTGTAAATATGTAAGTTGGCTGATGGACTACTTAGCAGGCGACCGTGAAATCTCTAAATTCTTCACAGCAAAGTGGCAGAAGCTTGAACCACTTCTATCAGATAAAGACTTGGAACTGAGACCTACTAAGAAAGTTTTAGAAAGTTGGGCACAGGCCTTAGCTTATATCTTTGATACTGAGCCAGTGTATAGGGATCTTTTAAAGACTCTTATTAAAATTCAACTCGAGAATCCCTCGTCTGAAACCGACAAGCTTTTTCACAGCTGTCTAAATTTCACAAAGAAGCTAAGAGAATCGAGATTACAAGTCTTCAAAATAGCCAGACTTTTAGGGGATCACGATAATTCAAAGGGTAATGATACTATTGCTGAACTTAAAGCCTTAGGGGAAGAGCAGTTACAGCTTTTCAGAAAGACTCAAGTGAGGAGGTAGAAACAGAAGGCTAACTTAAGATCGCGGCCACTAAAGCAAGCTGAAAATTAATACTTATTGGTCAAGGAAAGTGCATTGGTTGAAGTCTTCGCACT
>JAJPXW010000252.1 GCA_021205255.1 Burkholderiales bacterium | reverse complement strand
TCCCAGCTCCGAATCCCACCATAGAAGGTGGCTGATTCACCATAATGAACCGCCAAGACTAGTCAATGTGGTGTATTTACACCGCATTTGGTTAGAATGTGGGAGAGAAGTTTCAAATCCGCTGACCCAGGGATCCCGTGAAGTCGAAAAAAGACATTAAAGAAATGAATAGAAAACTCATTATTGAGCTTTCTATCGTCCTCTTTTGCAAAATCGCACTTATCCTAACGATCTGCTTCTTATTTTTCGGTCCCGAAACTAAGCCAGATCAGTCCCCTCAAGCTGTCAGCTCGGCGATTCTTTCGCGACCAACTCAATTACCAACTCAAGGAGAGAAATGAGATGCTCTCAACTGAATTAGTTGATCTATCAAGGTTGCAATTTGCTGCAACTGCGCTATATCACTATTTGTTCGTGCCTTTGACACTTGGCTTGTCCATGATCGTATTCGTCATGGAATACTGCTATGTGAAAACAGGAAAGCAGGTCTACAAGGATATGACCAAGTTCTGGGGCAAGCTGTTCGGCATTAACTTCGCGCTTGGCGTCACGACCGGTATCACCATGGAGTTCGAGTTCGGAACGAACTGGTCATACTATTCGCACTATGTAGGAGACATCTTCGGAGCTCCACTCGCCATTGAAGGGCTAATGGCTTTCTTCCTGGAATCCACCTTTGTAGGATTATTCTTCTTCGGCTGGAATAAGCTAAGCAAACTTGGCCACATCACCTGTACTTTCCTAATGGCCCTAGGTTCCAACCTATCGGCCTTATGGATTCTAGTAGCCAATGCTTGGATGCAATATCCGGCCGGATCAGAGTTCAGTACCGCTACTATGCGCATGGAACTGACCGATTTCTGGAACGTCATCCTTAGCCCATGGGCACAGACAAAATTCCTTCATACCCTATTTGCCGGTTATACAACAGGCGCTTGCTTCGTACTGGCAATATCCGCTTTCTATATCCTCAAGAAGAGAGATTTAGAGTTCGCTAAGCGCAGTTTCAGCGTAGCTGCTATCTTTGGCTTGATTTCCATTCTTGTCACTGTTTGGCAGGGCGACGAATCTGGTTACCAAGCCGCTCAGGACCAACCCGCTAAGCTAGCCGCTATGGAAGGTATGTGGGAAACTCATGAATCTCCAGCCCCGCTAGCAATACTTGCAATATCGGATCCAGAAAACCAAGAGAATCTGTTTGAGCTTTCAATTCCATGGGCAGCTGGCATCATGGCTACCCGTAGCTTTGATCAGGTAGTCCCTGGTCTTAAGCAGATTGTTGCGGAAAATGCAGTAAAGATTAAGAGCGGCGTACAGGCTGCCATTGCTCTAGAAAAACTCCAGAACAATCCAAACGATGCGGAAGCCCAAGAGCAGTTCAACCAAAATCGGAAGAATTTAGGATACGGACTTTTGACGAAGCAATATCAAACCGATAGCAAACTAGTTACCGACGAAGATATTGCCAAGGCGGCAAAAGATTCCATTCCTTATTCCATTAATTCCATGTTCTATACCTTCCGCCTGATGGTTGGATTTGGAACACTTCTTCTCCTTATCTTCGGCGGTGCCATTTACTTGCTCTGGAAGAAACAGCTTCAGTCCAAGAAATGGTTCCTATATTGCTGCCTGTGGTCTCTCCCATTGCCATGGATTGCCAATGAATGCGGTTGGTTTGTGGCCGAATATGGTCGCCAGCCCTGGGCTATTTGGGATGTTCTTCCGACGCATCTTGCAGTTTCGACCTTATCCGTACAATCCGTGTGGGGATCACTGACGGCTTTCACAATTCTCTATACAGGTCTCCTTATCGTTGAAGCTTGGCTGATGTGGAAGTTCGCAAAGATTGGTCCTAGCTCGCTTGGTACCGGAGCCTATCACCATGAACAACAGGCTAACGCCTAATGGATAGGAGGAATCAAGATGTTGTTGGATTATGAAATACTGAAAATACTTTGGTGGCTTTTCCTTGGCGTTATCTTATCGGTCTTCTCGATCATGGATGGTCAGGATATGGGCATTGGCGCCATGCTTCCATTCGTTGGCAAAACCGACGATGACAAACGCGTGATGATTAATGCGGTTGCTCCCCATTGGGACGGCAACCAGGTATGGCTAATCCTCGGTGGTGGTGCAATTTTCGCCGCTTGGCCGATGATTTACGCTACAGCATTCTCAGGCTTCTATTGGGCTATGCTTCTAGTGCTCTTTGCACTGTTCTTCAGACCAGTCGGTTTCGACTACAGAGGCAAAGTAGAACATACCGCTTGGAAAACCACTTGGGACTGGCTTCTTTTCATTGGAAGCGTAGTGCCTCCAATCGTCTGCGGCGTAGCTTTTGGCAATTTGCTTCAAGGCGTGCCTTTCTACTTCGACAATGACTTAAGGAGCTGGTATACCGGATCCTTCTGGGCGCTGCTAAATCCGTTTGCCCTAGTGTGCGGTGTTGCCGCTATTAGCCTTTATATTCAGCAAGGCGCCAACTATCTGTATGCTAGAACGACTGGTTCAATCCAAGCCGCTGGTAAGAAATGGTCTGTAATAGCTGGCTATGTATTCTCAGCCATGTTCGTTCTTGGTGGACTCTGGTGCTATTTCGGTATCGACGGCTATGTCATTACTTCGCCAGTCGATCCAGCCATGTTGCCAAACCCGCTAAATAAGACAGTAACGCGTGAAGCTGGAGCCTGGTTTATAAACTATGGCAAATATCCAGTTCTGTGGCTAATACCACTAATTGCAGTTGGCGGGTCTTTGCTTTCGGTCTACATGATTAAGCTTGGAAAAGCTGCGTGGGCAATTATTTGCTCCTCGTTAGCGATGATCGGCACAATCTTCACTCCGCTGATTTCGATGTTCCCATTCCTTCTTCCGTCTTCGACGAACTTTGTTTCTTCTTTAACGGCATGGGATTGCACAAGCTCGCAATTAACGCTTTTCGTGATGTTGATTGTGACGTTGATCTTCCTTCCAATCGTTCTCTTGTATACCGCCTGGGCATACTATGTACTTAGAGGCAAGCTTACCCCTGACTACATTAAAGAGAATTCAAACTCTCTTTACTAAGGAGCGAACATGCTATACATTTTATGGTTAGTTCTTATAGCCTTTATGACATGGCTATGTGGAAAGCTTACTTTTAAATTTGTAGGCGACGATAAGCAAAGTTAACGCTGGTAAGGCTTTATAAAGTAATGCCCTAAGCAGTAGCTTGGGGCATTTTCATAATTGTGCAATGAGAATTCTTTCTTTTATTTTTGGTTTAGCTGTCTGCGGAGTTATTCTGTTTTATCCGCGGCTAATTGCAGTTGATATGCGGGCCGTACCCTATGGTTGGCTTGTCTGTACCATGATTGGCGTTAGTCTGTGCTTCGTCTACGGGTCGGGTCTTCGCATTGACAACAAAATCCTTAGAACCATATTTTCTCCGTGGGTAGCTTGGCCAGTGCTCTTTTTTGGAATCTTTATGGTTCTCCGGCAGTCTCCGTTTTTCCAGTAGGAGAACATCTCGACAACTGGTAGGCTGGCTAAAAGTTCTTATCGGTAGCTGGTGACAATGGATTGGATTTAATCCAATGAGGTTTTTAGGGAAAACAAGTTCAGATCGTTGGGGGCAGAAGAATTAGCAAGAAATCTAAGGATTTCAGTAGAAAGAGTCCATGGCATTTAAGTTCAGTGGCTCTACTGCATTTCCATCACTGAACTATTGACAACGCTTTCATTGGTAATTTTCGAATCTGCCAAGCCTTTAAGAAAACTTTTAGAGTCCTCGGTCTTGTGGCATAAATCCTTAGTCCACCTAAGGAGGCAACCTGAAATACTAAGAGAATGCATTGGATCGCCACTGAACTCAAGCGTACAGTATTTGAGGCGGTCCATTTTCCATTGGGTATAAAAACTGCGCACTAACTCTTTCTGTTTTTCAGACTTAGCTGTTCCCATTAGATTCTGTATCTGGCTAATAAGAACCTTCTGTTGGTAATTCAAGCGGGCTTCTCCACATGCCAATATATCTATGCTGGTCTTTTGATTTTTACAGAGCTTTTGAACTTCCTTCGGATATTCACCAAAGTTATCGGCAGGAATGATCTTCAAAAGGTATTGATAGAGCGTAATGGAATTTTCTAGCCAATTCCTAACGCAGTCTTGATCTTTACACTGGTCACGAAGCGCAAGATTTCCGTTGGTTATAGTTTGAAAAACATCAGAGTTTCCAGCTTTATTTTTAGCTAATTTAAAGACTTCGGACAATTGCATATTCATTTGTGAAAACGATTGATTATTGCAAATAGTCTTATCAGCGAAAGTCTGTGCTTTTTCGCAGTCAATACTTTGAGCGTTTGCTATCGTTAACCAACAAAGAACGCAAACCAACGATACTAGACTCCTCCCCATTTTCACTCCTTAATTTAGTGGCCTTTCAAGCTTAGCCAAAAGTCCCTTTTACTTTACTTTTAGAACTGGTGATTTCCTATATTATCTTAAGTAGAAGGCCTTGTTTTATAAAAACGGAAAATCCCCAACTTTGATCACAAAGATTGGGGATTTATTATTTCAAAAGACTTCGGTAAAGATTTCCGAAGTGCAGGCGCAATTTCCAGTAACGGCAAAAGCCAAGGATCTAAATGAAGCGAATTTATTTAAGCACCATCGGTTTGCCGTCGTTCAAATTCAACCATCCACGAACGATCCGGTAAACAACCCAAATGGCTATTGCTATGTATCCAATATTTGGAATTAGAAGTCCAACGACCAGGAAAGCGAGGGCCAGGCTAAGCACCCAGACGATCACGACAAGGGCTACAGCCCACCAGAATGTCGTAATCTGCCATGTGAAGTGCGTAGCAATATAGGTACCTTCTGCTTCTTTCCTTTTAACGTAGTTAAGGATAACTCCAACTATGGAAGGCCAGCCAAATATAAAAGCATTGGCGATAGTGACTCCAGAAAAAGCTCCAATAACTACGGACAGTGCCTGAAGGACATAGACGATCCATGCAATAGTTACCAGGTTTTTAGGCGGTTGCTTCCTTAGTGGATATTGTTCCTGATCGACAAGACCGTTCTCATTCATTTCTAATTACTGCCTTCAAAGGGATTTAAAACTGGGATAAGCAAACTCCCGACTGATGAATTGTAATCCTATGAGTACGCCCAACTTATTAGAACCGAGGGTTTGACCATAATGGGAAAGCTCAAATCTCCTTCTTTATTCTTGCTGCGTTGATAAATAGCGTAAGACAAGATTTTCAATGCCCATTTTTAACTATTTCAATTACTTTTATCTTTTTAAATAAAGCATTATTGCTCGGTTACGATAGGTGGGTTTTGTAGCATTGAAATTCACCCCCTATCTAGAAATGCTACTTAATCTGAACTTTAAACTTTGCAGGCTAAGCAGTTTTGCGACTCTAGCCATTGGAGGCACGGCATGAGAATTTTATTGGTCGAAGACGATGAAATGATTGGCGAAGCTGTGGTCGACGGACTGAAATCGGAGGGTTATACCGTTGACTGGGTGAAAGATGGCCGCGAGGCATCTATTGCCATTGACACTACGCCTTTTTCATTAGTTATTTTGGACCTTGGTCTGCCAGGCAAGGACGGCATCAACGTCCTTAAAGATCTTCGCAGACGCAAAAATCAAACTCCAGTTTTAATCACAACCGCAAGAGACACGGTTAACGACAGAATTGCCGGATTGGATGCAGGCGCGGATGATTATCTAATCAAGCCATTCGACTTGGACGAGTTAAGCGCTCGAGTAAGAGC
>JAJPXW010000076.1 GCA_021205255.1 Burkholderiales bacterium | reverse complement strand
CTATAAATATTATAAGGATTCTTTTAGTAGATTAAACATAAAACGCAATCAATTAAAAGGTATAGTTGCGCTTTTGGCTACCTGTTTTTAGAAATGCCACAAAGCGTCCTAAATTTTCGTTTGAGAGTTTTACTAACCAACCGTCCCCTTCGTATTTATAGTACTGACCACCATCTGGAGGCAGATCTATAAAGACTGGATCCAGATATTCGATCTTGTAGCTTTTCATGAAAGCATCTAGAAAATTCTTATCGAAGGTACTGGTTCCAAAAAATTGCGGATTGCCTATATACAGCATTTGGACGGTATTCTGGTTATCGAGCATGGCCCAAACTGGACCAGCACAGAAAACTTTCAACTTCGCTAGAAAAAGTTGTTGCATGTCTTCGAATGCCTTAATGGAAACTCGACTAACTGCGAGAGCTATTAGTACACTTCCGAAATCCTTGGAGTCCATTGGCGAAGTTGGAATACTCGTCATAAAGTTCTGGTCAATTCGGATGGATGGTTTAAGGCCGAGTGAAGTCGCACATTGCGAAAACTCTTTCCAGTTTTGCCCCAAACGGAAGCACCTTACTGTTGGACCGATTTCTTCCGATGGCGCAGCATTTTCTATTGAAAGAAAAAGAGACTGGTTTTTCTGGATGTCTTCTATATTCGCCTTAATTTCCTTGCATACCCTAGCTTGGCTATCAATCTCTTCTTGAAGCTTTTTGCTAAGCTCTGGCACGCTAAGAACGTTCTTTTTCTTTGCTTCCTCAAGTTGCGCTTTGGATGTTGCAACTTTTCCTTTATAGATGGCTCTACATTTATTCAACTGGGCTGTCAATTCATTAATTTTGCCATCGGCGTAAGAAGAAGGCTGAGCCAGTTGTTCTTGGTCTCCCTGTGCGAAAGAATAGGTAAAACCGCAAAGCAAAAGCATCGCAATAGCTAGTCTCTTCTTCATTTAGAAGTCCTCCTCCTGTAATTCGTACTTATTCTGCTTGATTTCTTCTTCTACTTGTCGAGTCTGCGCTTGTTCAATTTCCACTTCTCGCAACTGCTGCTCTTTTTCATTGAGAATCGGTCCAAGATGGTCGTAGAGATATTGCTTGTCCAACTTGTGGTTACACAGGTCTACTAGGCTTGGATCATATTTGTCCGCATCGCAGAGAGTCCAAGTAAATGCTGGATTACCTCCTTCGGAGATCTTCAAGGTATAGACGACACAGTATAGATACGAGGGCTTGTATCCAAGTTTTGCAGCATCGCAATATTGATTCCGTAGTTGATATGGACTCAAGTAAGGGGAAGGCTTGCTTGCTAGTTCTTGCGCTTTCTTAAAGATGTAGTATCCAGGAGGGGAACCTGGTGGGGCTGAACCATCGTCTAATGACTTCTCGATCTCCTCAGTTGTCGGAAAGGTACAGCCTGCTACTAATAGAAGAGAAGAAAGCAGACAAAACTTAGTTATAGCTTGCATCACTGTGATCTTCTAAGCCAAAATAAAAGTGATTGGGGGTGATTGCTGAAGCAATTGCGGTATTTTATTTGAGTAGAGCTCGTTTTGGCTATTTGATACGGATTTTCTTTCCAAGGCAAACTTGGTTGGTTACGTAAATAGCAAGGGAGCCGACAATTAACCCTGAGATTGTGAGGCCTATGGTTATCGAAGTCCAATATCCAACTGCTCCTAGAGGTCTAGAACTCAAAATATCAGTGAAGCAAAGGATACTGCCTAGCCCCAAGCCAAAGCACCAGAGCAATACTGCATAAATAACCATTGGAACTACTGTGATTAAGTAGCCACGAAGTGCAAAAGCGCTGATACTGTTAGTGGCGTCAAATACGTGATAGATACAAGCAAGTCCAATAAGAGAAATGGCAGCAGCAATAACTTCCTGATCATTTGTAAACAAAGAAACGATTGGGTATTTGTAGTGGTACATCAGGATAGAAGTCACAATAGCTAGAGAAATGCCCATTTTCAAGGTACGATAAGTGGCCATTCTTGCAGACTGAGGATCGCCAGCTCCTAAACTTTGACTTACCAGTACAGTGCCTGAGATGGCAATTGACATTGGAAGCATGAAAACCAATGTCGCAAGAGTGGCAATAATCTGGTGACCACCGACAATTTCGGCTCCTAATCGAGAGATGAGCATTGTCATAAAAGTAAACGAGGTCACTTCAAAAAAACTTGAAACGCCGATTGGTATACCAACTCTCAATTGTTTCAAGATAATTGACTTTTTAGGCCAAACGACAGCCTTCTGCTTCATCCGTTCGTAGAAAGGATCGTAATGCCAGATAGCCCAAAACATGAAAAAGGTTGCTATATCCAATATGGTTGTGGAAAGGGCGCAACCTGCTCCTCCTAGTGCTGGAAGAGGTCCAAAACCATCCATAAGGACATAGTTGAGGGGCGCTTTAAAGACTAGCAAGATTAGAGAAATAAACATTGCGATCTTTGGTCTGGAGACTGCAGAGTTCAAGGCAGAATAAGCTCTTCCTGCTAATCCACTAGGTATTCCGAAGCAGCTAAATATCAGATACAGCGTTGCTACATGGGCAACTTCGCCAGTTGACTTTGTAATACCCATCCAAGTAGATGTCTGGGCAAGTATTGCAATTCCAATAATTGAAAGAACCAAACTTATCCATATGCTTTGGTGTAGCTCTTCTCCAATTCGATAATGCTCGCCAGCTCCAAAATGATGTCCGACAATTGGAGACAATCCCTGCATTATTCCTGATATCGCTACATATACGGAAATTGTGATGGCTTCTCCGACAGCTACGCCAGCAAGTTGAGTGGCACCATAATGGCCAGCCATTACAGTGTCGATAGTTCCTCCACCGACAATGGCAAGATTTGAAATCCAGATGGGTATCATCAATTTTGTGATGGCCCAATAGGACGTAGATGGAGGCTGCGGCTTATTATGTCTTTCAGTCGCCATACCCCCTCCTTAGTTACGACATTATTCTTGAAATTTTAGATGGTCAAAAGCTAAGTCCTTCAGGTACTAATAATATCGAAGCTTACTTGGTAGTAAACAGTGATCTTGTGAAAAGGCCTAGTAACTCCAAAATGTAAAATTTAGCCATAACTAAATTTTCACTCTTGTAGTCCCAGAACTAATCGCAGAAGGGTTTGGGATTGGAAATAGGTACTTGGTTTAATTTTTACGCAGAAAAATTTGTCTACAGCATTTAGTCAAGTGACAAAGATCTAGGGAATTGAAGAATCAAACTTCTAATAAGAGAAATCGCTAGAGCCAGATAAATCAGTTTGGAATACGAATCGTGGCAAATATTGCTCAGGCGCTATTACGAAAAGACAAGGCTGTAAAAGGGACCGTCTATTGACTAACTGACTTGAAGAAGATCGTTTTATCGAGGCACTAAGAAGTAAGTGTAGCTAAACTGCGAATTCTTTTATCAAAGAAGTCCTCCCGTTGTACGAATGCGGGAGGACTTGTAGGAAATCTATAGAATTCGCCCGTCCGGCTTCTATTTTCCAGAATTAGCAACTGATTCCGAATTGCCGTACATCTTTTTGATTTCCGTGGCAGAGAGGCTGAGTATGCGCCATGCAGACAGCGCTCTTGGTGCCAGCCATTCGATGTAAGAGCTCCATCTATCCCGGTCGGCTATCGGACAATCGCCTTTCTCTACTGTGAAGCCAACAAGAAAATCGGGATCCGGTTCAGTCTTGAAAGTCTCGATTTTGGCATCCACAGCACGTTCAATACCGTCCTTGCAGCTTTCGATAGCTTCCAGCCACGCCGTATCTTTGTGTTTGATCGTCTCTACCTTCAGGTTAGGTCCCTTGTTGGCGTTGACACGCAAGGATACCCATCCGTCGGAGCCTGCATACAATCTGTAGTAGTTGCCTTGCCGCGGAGGACGTTTCTTCGCCCTTTCTCCCGAGGCTGGACTGTTCATATCAACCCAATCAGACAAGGACTTCCAAAATTCCTCGTAGAGCAGGTCCTGGTCGGATTTCGAAATTGATGCTTTTTCCTTCTTGATTGTCTGCTTCCAATTAGCAGGTTCGACAATGGTCGTGAAGACCGGAGCGTAGGGTGAATTACCTATCTTAATCAGCTCTACTTCTAGAAGGAAGAACGCCTTCCTACCAGCTGCCATGTCGTTGAGCCACTTGACGGCCTTGGCATGAGGCTCCTTGATTCCGTAGGAAATCCATACACCTATGTCGGCATCCAAGTCAGCTCCATAGGTGATCATCTGACCGAGATGGCTATGATCTGTATTGTTATATTGATTTTCAATGACAACGGTCTTGCCAGTTGCTTTGTCACGAGCGACGATGTCCGCCCAATACATGTCCCCGATAGGGGCTTCGATGCCCTCGGCTTCCAAATCCATGCCTAGTAGGGATTGAGAAGAGAGATATTTTCGAAAAGCCAGGGTGTGAAATCGAACTCCTCGTGCGGCCAAAGTTTCTTGGGTGAGCACCGTTCAACTTCGCCTATTTCTAATGTTTCCTTTTCCATATAACTTCCTTTATAAAGAGAATAAAGAGACGGTCGAACATAACCGTCTCATTTAATTGAACGGCTTTCGCTCTTATTTATTTCTGCGCTGCATTTCTCGCAGCCCTATCCAATGCGGCGAGAGCTCCGCATCCATCCTTGCTTTTGAGATTACAGGCTTTCTCGTAATAGGTTCTCGCAGTTGCAAGGTTTTTCTCCACCCCAAAACCTGAAGCGTAGGCAAGTCCGACTTTGTAGCAGCCATCGCCGAACTTATAGTCGCAGGCTTTGCCGTAGAACTCGTTGGCTTTTTCTGGATTGCGGTCCGGCTGTGGACCATTTTCGTAGTGGTTGCCGACTAGAAAGCATGAACCACCGAGCTTGCCTTCGCATCCTTTCAGGCTATATTTGACCGCCTTGTCTTCAGAGAGTTCGACACCTTGCCCATCGAGGTATTGAAGTGCCATCCCTAAACATGCATTCGGGGAGCCTAGATCGCATCCTTTTTTGTTGTATTCGACCGCTTTAGCGTAGTCCTTTTCCGCACCGTCACCGTTTCTAAAGATGTAACCTAACTGGGCACATGCCACTTCGGCATCAAGGCTACAAGCCTTTTCATAGAGTTCAATAGCCTTGGATTTCGACTGTTCAACACCCTCACCAATGAAGTAGAGATTTCCCAAATAAAAGAAACTATCTGCACTTCCCAGTTCACTTGCTTGCGTGAACAGTTCTAGCGCTTTCTTTGGATCTTTTACAAGGAATTTGCCATTCATATACATCAAGCCAAGATTTTCACAACCTAAAGCATTGCCTTCTCCGCAGGCGCTTCTGAAGAGGTCAAAAGCCTTTTCGAAATCTTTGGTTACACCACGGCCAATAGAGTATAGATAGCCTAAAGCGTTCTTTCCTTCTACGCTACCGAGAGCCATGGCCTTTTCGTAGACCTGGGCAGCGTTTTCGTAAGATACTGCAATACCATTACCACGGCGGTAGCATCTACCGAGCTGGTAGCAAGCTGTGCCATTGTTCAGGATGCATCCCTTTTCGAAGTAACTAAAAGCATCGGCAAAAGATTTATTAACGCCATCTCCCTTGTAATATCTCAGACCCGCATTCAAGCAGGCCTCACCATTGCCGCTACTACAATTTTGGATTTCATCTTCGATAGTTGCAGCGTTGCAATTGGCCACTAATAATACTGTGGCCACTATAGTTAGGATTTTCATTATTGCTGCCTCATTGATTCTTAATATTTTTCCGTTTTTCTATAAGTCACTATTTCAAATGCAGGTTCTAGTAA
>JAJPXW010000218.1 GCA_021205255.1 Burkholderiales bacterium | reverse complement strand
GAACTACTTTTTGTTGCCTATTTCTTATTTTTACATGACCCACTATCTTCTTATTGAGCGTAGGTAGTCAATAAGACAATTTTTGGAACGAAGGTAAGCGAGAAATTTAGATGAGATCGTACGGTGTCCCATCCTGAGGGAGTTGACTGGGCAAGAGAACCAGCATGAGTGAAATAATGCACAAGTGGACGTCGAAAATGAAGTTGCTCCTTGCCACAGTAACCACCTTTACAGAGAAAATAAGTGAGCTTCATCCATAGAAACGCTTATCTAGCTCGTACGACTCTCTTCAGGTCATTGCTAATGCCAGAAATTGAAAGGACGGCAAGGTGGCCCAGAATCCCGTAGCAGAAAGCGCAGGCCAATAGTCTATGACGCCGGAGGGTCAGTATCAATACGCATATCATAGTTGCCGCGTGAGGTTTGGCACTTACCTGTTGGGGAAAGATATCAGTATGTTCAAGCTGCCAGTGAGGATGGAAAGATATTGGATTCCGTTTCAAAATAGTAGGCGAATCGCTGGTGCTGGAGTACGTCAAGGAAAAGAGGAGTAACTCTTTACTGAAGGCCTTAAGCTTAGGGTGCTGAACAGAAGTCACACCACCGAGGAAGCATAGTTTGGAAGAGATAAGTTCCTCATAGCAATGGAAAGAGCAAGTCTACTTAATCCAAAGAAAGAAAATAAGCCGGAGACGGCACATCCGAGGCCCTATCTGCGTTGTACTCGGACATCCGCAAGGATGTAATCTGGAGAGGCCCAACCAAATCAGGGTTCCACAATACCTACATCGATACAAAGGACGGCAAGCACGTCTATCTAGCTGCTTAACTTATCTCCTCACGTATGAAATTCTGAGCTGACAGTCTTGACAAGAGTTGGTTGCAAAATACGAAAAGAACAGAGTAGGCTAGTACACAATGAATTGACTAACCATTTGGAAGAAAGACGAGAGCCCTTGACTTTCAATAATTGACACTATAGCGAAATTGCAATCGAAATTTAGAAACTCAAGCTGTATTCTTAATGGGTAGATTACCGGAATCGTCAAGAACGAGCTTTAGTAGGAAGGACTGTCTATAACCTCGGTGAAATTGAAAAGGCGATGCCGGTAGAATTCGCTTTTCTTTAACGGAAAGTAACCGTATAGAGCAGTAGCAGAAAAAAGTTGACAGGTACCTTGAGGTGCTTACTTCCAGGAAGGCTATTTTATTGCCTAGCAAATTTCTTAGTCCACTGACTTCTGGATCTTGAAGAAGACCCCCCTTTTCTTGCAGTAGCAGTAGCACTAACACCTAAACGGCCATGAGCTGGCACTAGACCTAAAAGAATTCTCGTATTTGCATAGCAAATAGCAGTTGCAAGAGCATCAGCCTCGTCAGGCGAAAAATCCCTATCCTCATGAAGCAGTTTATGAACCATTTCTTGAATTTGGACTTTTTCCGCTGCTCCGTAACCAGTCACAGATTTTTTTATCTCTCTGGTACTGAATTCCTTACACTCCAAATTTCTTACTGCGGCTGCGCACATTGCAGCCCCTCTTGCGTGTGAAAGCAGCATGCTTGACTGGGCGTTAGGGTTCAAGAACGTCTTTTCTATTGTTGAAACGTGAGGAATAGTTTGTTCAATAATTTTTGTGATTTCTTTAAAGATATAGCCTAGCCGTTCCGCCAAGGGTCCTTGTGGAACTATTATTACGCCGGAGTCAATTCGAGTGTACTTGTTATTAGAAAATGAAATGACCCCATAGCCTGTCTTATTCAGGCCGGGGTCGATTCCAAGAATTCTTAGTGCGGAATTCTGACTCAATGTTTGAAACCTCCCATGCCTGGAAATCCTCCACCCATACCAGGGAACCCACCTCCCATTCCACCCATACCTTTGATAGCGCGCATGAGTTTGGCAAGGTTTCCGCCTTTCATCATTTTCATGACCTCACGGCTTTGCTCGAACTGCTTAAGAAGCCGATTCACATCTTGTACTGTTACTCCTGCACCTGCTGCCACTCTTCTTTTACGAGAAGCTTTGAGAATTTCGGGTTTTCTTCTTTCTTTTGGAGTCATCGAGTCGATGATGCCAATTGTTCTACCTACCATCTTCTTAGCTTGCTCGTCATCGACTTCAGGTAACGGTTGTGTTAAAGCATTGGGCAAATTCTCTACGAAGTTCTTTAGGCTCATGTTTTTCATTTGAGCCAACTGTTCCTTAAAGTCTTCTAGAGTGAATTCGCTACCCTTGCGAATCTTCTTAGCCAATTGTTGGGCTTTCTTAAGGTCGACAGCTTCCTTAACACCTTCGACAAGAGAAACGATATCTCCCATCCCAAGTATTCTTCCAGCCATAGATTCGGGATCAAAGCGCTGGAAACCATTAATTTTTTCACCTACACCCATAAATTTGATGGGTTTGCCAGTGATCTGTCTAACAGAAAGTGCAGCGCCTCCCCTAGAATCACCGTCTAATTTCGTAAGTATGATTCCTGTAAGAGGTAATCTCTCTCCAAAAGCCTTTGCTGTATTGACGGCATCCTGGCCGATCATGGCATCGACTACAAAGAACGTCTCGATAGGGGAAAGCTTTTCTTCAAGTGCTGAAACTTCATCCATCATTTGCTGATCGATGGCAAGACGTCCAGCCGTGTCAACAATTAGGACATCGTAAAAGTTGCGTTTTGCATAGTCCAGAGCATCGGTTGCTATTCGCAGAGGCTTTTCTTCAGCAGTACTAGGAAAGAAATCTGCGCCAGCCTGTTCTGTCACAGTCTTAAGTTGTTCGATAGCAGCTGGTCTGTATACGTCAGTGGAAACAGTCAAAATTCTCTTTTTATTTGTTTCCTTCTTTAACCATCTGGCTAATTTTGCAGCTGTTGTCGTTTTTCCTGAACCTTGCAGGCCAGCTAGGAGAATAACGGCAGGAGGTTGTGTGGCAAGATTAATTTCCCGTTCTTTCAAATCATCGGATCCTCCGATGATGTCGGTCAGCTCCTTGTGGACTATACCCACAAATGCTTGTCCTGGAGTAAGACTTCCTGTAACTTCTTCTCCAAGTGCCTTTTCCTTGATGCGTGAAGTTAAGTCACGTACTACGGGTATTGCCACATCTGCTTCAAGAAGGGCAATTCGGATTTCTCGAAGCATATCTTTGGTATTGGATTCGGTCAGGCGAGCCTGTCCACTAATTGTTTTTGCTACTCGGCTCAAGCGTTCAGTAAGTGATTCAAGCATTGGATATAAATAGTTTCTAATTAATTCTGAAGAAAGAGTTAAGTCCTACAATGCATTCTCTAATTGACAGAGAAGATCCAGATGACTGCAAACGCTGTATTTTACGTTTTTGGGGCTATCTTGTACCTAGTTGCTACCTGGGGTATTTACAAAAGTTTTCAACACGAAACTCAACAAAATACTTTTTGGATTCGGCCTGTAATCACTGCCGGATTGCTTATACAAGCCTTCTTAATCTATGAAGCACTATTTCTACATGGTACTCCTCACTTTGGAATGGCGTTAGCGCTTTCAATTACCTTCTTTTGTTGTACCCTTCTTCTGTTAATAGAAACTTTCCTAACACGACTATCAACCATGCTGGTATTTGTTCTTCCACTGTCTGCTGCCAGTATGCTTCTGCCTTTACTACTACCAGGTACTCCATTAGGTCCGCAGTCTGCCAATATAGAATTCCGTATTCATCTTCTTTTAGCAATCCTGGCATATAGCCTGATGACTATGGCTCTTGTGCAGTCGCTTCTACTAGTCGCTGTACACAATCAGGTGCGCCATAAGAAACTAGGAAACGGTACCTCTTCTAATAGAAATGTGTTGCTGGACAGGATGCCTAGTGTTATGGACATGGAAAAGGATCTTTTCCGACTTATTTGGTTAGGTTTTATTGCTTTAACTTTTGCAATTGGTTTTGGACTGCTGTATTCCCAAGAACTCTATGGGGTAGCTTTTAGATACGATCATAAGACTATAGTTACCACTATTGCCTGGTGTATTTTTGGTATTTTATTGGCTGGCCACCATTTCTTAGGCTGGAGAGGTAAGTTTGCTGCCCGTTGGACAGTTATTGGCTTCGTTATGTTAATGGTGGCGTATATTGGAGTGCGCTTCGTGTTGGAAGTTATACAGTAGGTGAGTTATGAGTGGTCGTATTCTCTTCTTTATTATTATTGGTTTGATAATCTACTTTGGCTGGAGATTGTCACTAGCCAAGCGGATTCAGCAAGAGGATAGGGAAGAAGTCTCCGAAAGACGAAGTAATGTAAGTAAGAGAGCAAATACTGAACCGAGCGAAAAAATGGTTCAATGCGCCTATTGCGGAACTTTTGCAGTTCAATCGGAAAGCGTTAGGAAAAATGGTCAATGGTACTGTTGTCCTGAACATGCACGTAAGGGACCAAGACATCAATGAAGATTGATTCCAATGGATGGTGCAAGGAGGCTCTAACCAATGAATCCCCAAATCATGACAAGCGTCCTGAAGGAACAGATATCTCCTTAATAGTTGTTCATTCCATTAGTTTGCCAGAAGGATGCTATGGGGGCAATGATATTCGAGACCTGTTTTTAAACAGTCTTGACTTTGATAAGCACCCTACTTATAACACCCTGAAAGGCCTACATGTTTCCTCGCATTTCTTCATTTCTCGAAAAGGTAAGCTCCACCAATACGTTTCCTGTAACGATAGGGCTTGGCATGCTGGTATTTCAGAATTTAATGGTCGGAAAGTCTGCAATGATTTTTCTATTGGTATCGAACTTGAAGGTACTGATAAGCAGCAATTCGAAGAAATTCAATACAAAGTATTAAGTCAATTAATTGGCGCGTTAGTAAAAGTCTACCCTATAGATTCGGTAGTGGGTCATGAACATATCGCACCAGGTCGAAAGACTGATCCAGGGATTGGGTTTGACTGGAAAAAGCTAATCCAGCTCGGCCACTACGGAAAGATTTTAAGTTTCCCTTTCATAAAAGACCACTAGTGTCAAACTTCTATTTAGCTATATCAGGTTGCATTAGGGGATATGTCTCTTTCTTCGATAAGCCAACGAAACTTCAACTCCTAATTTAGGGACTATGTTGTGGAAATCCTTTTGTCCCGCCTTCTCATTGGATGATTTTTCTTTCTGTCTGATAGAATTCTCGCAACTTTCAACGATGTGGAAGCAGAGGATCTAAGATTTTTATTGACATAAGAGGAATCTCTGGTTCCTTGTTCGAGCGCCAACAAAACATAAAAGGAATAAGACATGGGCGATATTTTTCTTTTTACATTGAAGTTGCTTTGTTCAGCCTTTGGCTGCTTGCTTTTGCTCCGTGCATGGCTTCGCTATATGGGGACTCCCGCCAATGATCCATTAAGTATCTTCACTTTCGGAATGACTCAATGGGCCGTTAAGCAAGCGGCAACGATTGTAAAGAGGCAGAAAAATATCGATTGGCCCTCTATTTTTGTGGCTTATTTAGTTGCAGTCTTATATCAGCTTCTTCATTGGTTGGTTGGATCAGGTAGTTTCGGCATTTTCCTTTTTATC
This sequence comes from Burkholderiales bacterium, assembly GCA_021205255.1. GTDB lineage: Bacteria > Pseudomonadota > Gammaproteobacteria > Burkholderiales > Burkholderiaceae_F > JAJPXW01. The sequence continues at coordinate 267 of JAJPXW010000218.1, read as the reverse complement.
GTAGGATCAGCCGTTCTAGTGGTTTATTGGGGTATCGAGCTTGCAATGTGGATTGCGTTATTTGCCTGCGTTGCTTCGTGGGTAAATCCAACCGGTAAAGTCTATAGTGTTCTTAGTTATCTTTCTTATCCATACCTGAAGCCATTTAGGAAAATTATCCCTTCCTGGAGAAATATAGACTTCTCAGCCTTGATATTCTTTTTACTGGCCAATATCGTATTGGCTTTATTAGCGCCCTTTACTTGATTCAACAGAGAAGCTCTGTCC
>JAJPXW010000188.1:4847-5829 GCA_021205255.1 Burkholderiales bacterium | reverse complement strand
GGCGAGTTCAGGACTTCCACCTTATAGATTGCCTGCATGCCAGGCACACGAAAAGCTAAGCCTCTACATGGGCTTATTTTTCGGCCTTTTACGTAAAGTGAAACTCGCCAGAGCCTATTATGGCTCTCCAGCCATCAACCGACTATTAAAACTATGGAAAAACAAATTTCTGTCAGAGGTGCTAGAACCCATAATCTAAAAAATATTTCTGTGGACATTCCCCATAACAAGCTTACTGTTATTACTGGGTTATCGGGCTCGGGAAAAAGTTCCCTCGCTTTTGATACCGTCTATGCAGAAGGTCAAAGAAGATATATAGAAAGTCTTAGCACCTACGCTAGACAATTTTTAGAGTTGATGGAAAAACCTGATGCTGACGAGATTCTAGGGGTTTCGCCTTCAATTGCCATTGAACAGAAAAATATAGCTGCTAGCCCTCGCGCTACTGTCGGCACAATGACAGAAATTTATGACTTTATTCGCTTGCTTTTTGCGAGAACTGGTACTCCAGTATGTCCGGAACATGGAATTTCTTTGAAAGCCTCCTCGCCATCTCAAATTGTCGATGAAATTCTGCTTACTTTTCCAGTTGGAACAAAATTGATGATTACTGCACCAGTCGGAGAAGTAAAACCTGAACAAATAGAAGACAAAATAAAAGTATTAAGAACTCACGGCTATACGCGCTTTCGCCTGAACGGGAAAATTTTTACCGACATGGACGAGTTTCCTCAAGACGAAGGAAAACTCGAGACTGTCGTAGACAGAATCAAAATCCATGAAGATTCAAGATCAAGAGTTGCAGATTCTGTTGAAACTGCACTATTGCTAGGAGAAGGACAAATCCGAGCAATTGATATGGAGTCAGGTAAGGAAATTCCTTTTTCTGAAAAATTTGCCTGCCCTTATTGCGGATTTACGATGGAACTGCTAGAACCAAAATTCTTTTCCTTTAATTCGCCGCAAGGAGCATGTCCTGTAT
>JAJPXW010000188.1:0-4837 GCA_021205255.1 Burkholderiales bacterium | reverse complement strand
AATAACCGACCAATCTAAATCTCTAACAGACGGTGCCCTATCAGGCTGGACACCAAAAGATCCCACTAACTGGGAACTTATTACGGCCTTGGCTAAAAAGCTCAAGTTTTCGCTAAAGACACCATGGAAGAAATTAAAGCCAGAAGATAAAGAAGCAATCCTTTACGGTACTCAGGAAAAGATTCCAGTTTCCTATCTAAATGCCGAAGGCCAGACTGAAATTGTCGAACAGCCGTTTGAAGGCGTTATTCCAACGATGGAAAGGCGTTGGAAAAGTACGGACAATAAAACTGTTCGATCTCACCTCGCACAATTCAGAAGCGAATTACCATGTCCCGCGTGTCATGGAAGCCGAATAAACGAAAAAGTGAAATGTGTTCATGTCGGTGAAGGAGAGGAAAGAAAAAACATTGCTGAAATTAGCGATCTTCCATTAAGTGAATGCTACAAATATTTCAAAGACCTCAAGTTAACAGGGTCAGCAGCAGAACCGGCGGAAAAGCTCAAGCAAGAAATTCTCAATAGATTGCTTCTGTTAAATCAACTAGGTCTTGGCTACTTAACTTTATCAAGATCTTCCCTAACGTTATCGGGTGGTGAAGCGCAACGTATTCGCCTATCAAGTCAAATATCTTCAAAGCTCACTGGAGTGACTTACGTTCTTGATGAGCCCTCTATAGGCCTACATCAGCATGATAAAAATAAGCTCATCGGTGCCCTTGATAATTTGAAGAAGCTCGGGAACACAGTGATCGTAGTTGAGCATGACGAAGACACCATGGATTTTGCCGATTGGATCATTGATATGGGACCAGCAGCCGGTATCGGTGGTGGAGAAGTTTGCGCTGCTGGGACTCCAGAAGAAATTAAAAAGAATCCTGATTCTTTAACTGGCCAATATTTATCGGGTCAATTAAAGGTCAGAACGCCCTCCAAAATACTGCCACATGACGAGTTCCTAACAATTAAGGGCGCCAGAGGCCATAACCTTAAAAATATAGATGTCTCCATCCCTATTGGCTTAATGACGGTCGTCACAGGAGTTTCTGGCTCTGGAAAGTCAAGCCTAGTCAATGGAACAATTTCAGCGCTTGCCAGAGCTCGGCTTAATGGCGCCAAAACACATCCCCTCCCCTTTGATTCAATTGAAGGACTTGAATATTTCGATAAGGTGATCCATGTAGATCAAAGCCCAATCGGAAGAACACCACGCTCAAATCCTGCAACCTATACGGGAGTTTTTCAATACATCCGTGATCTTTTTGCTGAAACCGCAATCGCAAAAGAAAGAGGCTATGGCTCCAATAGATTTTCTTTCAATATGAAAGGCGGCCGATGCGAGGCTTGTGAAGGCGAAGGTCAAATAAAAGTAGAAATGAACTTTCTACCGGATATGTATGTGCCATGTGACGTTTGCCATGGCACTAGATACAACCGCGAGACTCTCGATGTTGTCTATAAGGGATACAACATTGCGCAAGTTTTAGATATGAGTGTTAGCGAAGCAATGGTCCTTTTTAAAAATGTTCCAGCCATCACAAGAAAACTAAAGACCTTGCAAGATGTTGGACTTGGATACATAAAACTAGGCCAAAGCGCATCGACCTTGTCTGGTGGCGAAGCCCAAAGAGTCAGATTAGCCCAAGAGCTGTCTCGCAAGGGTACCGGACGGACTTTATACATATTGGATGAACCTACTTCCGGTTTGCACTTCAAAGATATCGATGTGTTAATTGGCGTACTTGAAAAGCTTCGGGATGCTGGAAACACCATTCTGCTTATTGAGCACAATATGGATATGATCCGAGCTGCAGATTGGATAATTGATTTAGGTCCTGAAGGAGGCGATGCAGGTGGCCAAGTCATTGCCTGTGGCACTCCTCAACAAGTCATGAAAATTCCTGAAAGCAAGACCGGAAAGTGCTTATTGGCATCATCCTAATTGAACTAATAGGTTTTCAGAGATTTTACGTAAACCAAGTTCGTCGATTGCAAAACAAATTTTCGTTCTGCGACATAGCAGCCTTGGAAAACCAATCGTCCTTTTAGCCTTCTTACTTGGTGTAAACCTGTAGAATCCAAAAATCAATTCGTCCAAACACAGGAGTTCATGAATGCTATCTGATATCGAGATCGCCCAGCAAGCAAAAATTATCCCCATTGATCAACTAGCAAAATCCATTGGACTCAAAGAAGAAGAATATTTTCCATACGGTCGGGATAAGGCAAAAGTCCAGATTGATACTTCCTCTCCCAAAGGTAAGCTCATTCTTGTGACAGCAACTTCAGGAACTCCTGCTGGATCTGGAAAAACAACAACTTCTATTGCATTAGCGCAAGCCTTTAAGAAAATGGGAGAAAAGCCCTGTTTAGCTTTACGTGAGCCTTCTCTTGGCCCCTGCTTTGGACTGAAAGGCGGTGCGGCCGGCGGTGGTTACTCCCAGGTCTTGCCGATGGAGTCCATCAATCTACATTTCACTGGTGACTTTCACGCTATTACGGCAGCTAATAATTTATTGGCTGCGCTAATCGATAATGCAATTCACCAAGGTCAAGTCGAATTAAAAGAGGTCAGCTGGAAGAGAGCTCTTGACGTAAATGACCGTTCCTTGCGAGATATAGTAACTGGACTCGGTGGAATAGCTAACGGAAAACCTGCGCAGACTGGTTGTGATATCACAGCAGCTAGTGAATTAATGGCCATACTTTGCTTGGCTAACGGCGAAGAGGATCTAAGAAAGAGACTCGATAATATTGTCTTAGGTATTAAAAAAGACGGTACAGCCTTTACCGGTAAAGAACTCGGCGGAACAGGAGCTCTTATGGCGCTATTGAAAGACGCGCTGCTTCCCAATCTTGTTCAATCTATTGAAGGAGTCCCTGCCTTTGTACATGGTGGACCTTTCGCCAACATCGCGCACGGCTGCAATTCAGTGCAGGCCACAAAAGCTGCTCTTCAATTATCGGATTGGACAATTACAGAGGCAGGTTTCGGAAGCGACTTAGGGGCGGAAAAGTTCTATGACATCAAATGCCGTACTACGGGTTTGCAACCTGATGCTACGGTTCTAGTCACTTCTTTAAATACTCTTAAATGGCATGGCGGAGTCGATTTAAAAGAAACTAGGAAGCCAAATATGGAAGCCTTGAAAAAAGGTATTCCAAATTTGGAAGCGCATATAAAAAATCTTCAGAACTTTGGTCAGCAAGTCGTTGTAGCACTAAATCACTTTGCGGGTGATTCCGAAGAAGAAATCGATTTCGTAAAAAACATTGTGGAAGCCCTAGGCGCTAGATTTGCTATTACCAAAGGATTTGCCGAAGGTGGTAAAGGAGCCATTGAGTTAGCTAACCAAGTAAAGGAAGCCGTGAAGGAAGGTTCTAAACCCCTGACCTATGCCTATGATTTAGACGATCCTCTGATAGAGAAAATCAAGAAAATAAACCGTAGAGTCTATGGGGGCAAAGATATCCAATTATCTGCAGCAGCTCAAAAGGATTTAAAGAACATTGAAGCTCTAGGTTATGGAAAGTTGCCTGTGTGCATAGCTAAAACCCAGTTTTCATTAAGTCATGAGCCTAGCTGGAAAGGCGCTCCTAAAGATTTTACATTGCCAGTTCAAAGACTTCTATTAAATGCAGGTGCCGGCTTTATCGTAGCAACTACGGGAGCTATTGTGAGAATGCCAGGCCTACCTAAGAAGCCGGCTGCTTATTCGATTAACGTTAAAGACGGCAAAATTACAGGCTTAAGTTAAGGTTCCGATTGAAAACGCCAAAATTGCTAAAGGGAGCTTAAGCTCCCTAACTTTTGGTTCAGAATAAATATTGTTTTCCACTAGAGCTTTGAGCGCTCTTTGCACTAAGTTTCTGGGTGGAATTTGATAAATCCGCACTATTGGCTACTTCGTGGAAGTTTTCACTTTGCTGGCAGTAATCCATTTCCGAGTTGTCACTTTCTTCCGAGGTTTCTTCTGCCTTTTCAGCGGTAAATTGCAATAAGAATGACACGCAGCTTCTTGCAAGAGAACACGTGTTATATCCTCCTTCAAGTATTGCTATTACTCCTCTACAACATGCAATGGATTCGGACAATTGGATAAGCCTTCTTCCAATAAAAGCATAGTCCTGCTCGATCATTAGCAACTGAGCTTGCTCTTCATCACGATGACCATCAAATCCTGCAGACACCAAGATAAGTTCAGGGGCAAATTCCATTAATTTTGGAACCCAAACCTCATCGATTACTCCCCTCAAATCTTTACTATCAGCACCTTCAGGCAATGCAGAATAAACGGCATTTTTAGGGGTGTGATGCATATGGGCATAGGGATATAAATTCTCTTGGAAGCAGTCGAGAATTAATACATCATTACGGCCACCAAGAATATTGGAAGTTCCATCGCCATGATGTACATCGAAGTCGCAGACAGCAACACGCTTAAGGCCATAATGGCCGATGGCATAAAGAGTTGCGATTGCAATATTGTTCAAAAAACAAAAACCACCTGAATGGTTTCTATAGGCATGGTGTCCCGGAGGTCTGACTTCGCAAAATGCTTGCGAGAATTCTCCATCCATTACGCCCGACACAGCTTGGCAGCAGGCACCAGCTGCATATTGAGCCGCTTCCCATGTAAAAGGATTCATAGCGGTGTCTTCATTAAGGACAACTAGACCTTGTTTTGGAGATTGCCTGGCAAGATAGGATACGTAGTCCCACTCATGAGCTGGAAGTATGTCCGAAAACTCAATTTTCTTAGTCTCTTTCCTAATGAACTTGTTAAAGAGCCCAGCAGTAAACATAAGCTCGTCTATCTTCTCTATTCTTTCTGGA
>JAJPXW010000221.1 GCA_021205255.1 Burkholderiales bacterium | reverse complement strand
TAGGGAATAACTTTTGTCTTGCGCACTCCCGGAAATGGTCATGAAGGGCATTTTTAGGCTTCGTATAAGGTACCGCAAGCCAATAAACTTGAGAATTGACTCCCATGGCGGCAGCCAGTTTGTCCAGCTCATCCCCATACTTTACTAATAGAGCGTCGAGCTCTTTGTATTTTTCCGTGGTGCAGGTTGAAGCATTGACCTTTTTAGAGATTGAGAGCAGTTCGCTATTCAACTTATCGCCAGTTGCCTCTATGCTTTGAGCCAGTGGCAAGTCTTTCTTCAAGACTGGATGATCAAAGATTTTACCAGCTGGCAGAAGATTGGCGTCGATACACTTCGTCCGGTACACCGTATAAGCATTTCTAAGAACCCCTTCTTCAAACTTGAAAATTGTCTGAATAGAAGAAGGAGAAGATTTGTGCTTGCAATTGTTCTCATTAACTACCAAGGCTTCAATTTCAGCTTTGTCATCCATACATCTTTGAGATAGACACTTGGACTTATCGGACGGGAACAGACCTTCTTTTTCACAAGCAACGAAATGCTGAATAATGTCCCGATCAAATTTTCTTGTATATTGATTTGTCCAGTCGTTAAATCTTGGTGGATTCGGGCTTACTTTGGCAAGTTTTTCAAGCAAATCTCCAAAATCAGAAAAATCTTTGTTAAGGGTATTGAACAATTCAAGGGAGCAACTTTCAGCACTCATCTTGAATCCCTTAACATACGAATCGAGTTTGTCTTCAAGAGATTGACATTGATTAGCTAATGGGAGGTCCTTATTAAAAATGGGCATTCCATAAGCTTTAGCTGCTGGAATGATGTTTGCATCCATGCATTTTATTCTGTAGTTGCTTAATGTAGTCTTCTCTATTTCCTCCTCGAATTTGAAAGGAGTCTTGATACGAGTTTTGTTAGGGTTATTTTCGCAATTTTCCTTGTTTACTTGATAATTTTCTATTTGGGCAACTACATCCTTGCATTCTTGCGAAAGGCAACGGGTCTTTTCAGTTGGGAAAAGGTTTTGATTTTCGCATTTGGCAAAGTGCTGAGTGATTTTCCATTTAAAGTCGTCAATAATATTTGTACGCCAAGAGCTATTTGGTTCACCTATTGCTTGGCCTAACTTTGCTAGAGCTTCGCTAAGTTCCTTAACTTGATTGTGTAAAGCATCATAGTGGTCGGATTGACAAGCCTGCTCATTCTCTTGGAAATTGTTAGTTTCCTCAGCAAGCTTCCTTCCCATGGATTCGCACTGCTGGCCAATTACGATGTCCTTTTGGAAGATAGGCATCCCGAAAACTTCTAAAGCCGGAATTAGGTTAGCTTGCACACATTCATTTTTATATGCATCTAACTTGCCACCAATAATCTTTTGTTCGTAATCAAAATCCCAAACATTGTTATTCATTTGTTGGGACAAGATTCTTAACTGTCCTTTGCAATTGTCCTGGTTAACTTCCAGCTTTTCTATTTCAGTGACAAGAGCCGCACAGTCAGCAGTTACACATGTGTTGGGGTCAGGCTTGAAAAACCCCTCTTTGTAGCACTGCTTGTAGTGATTCATCAAGTCGCCAGTGAGACCATCTCTCATCTTATAGCCAACTGCTTCCCTTCCTTTTTCTCCAAACTTGGAGACTAATTCTCCTAATTTCGTATCGAGAGCGGCAATGTCTTTTCTGTAAGAGGCGAGCTTGTCTAAGGTACAACCTTTTTCATCCATGGAAAGTTTTTTGATTTCTTCCTCAAGATCCTGGCATTTACCTTGAATTCTGCAGTCCCACCAGCCAAGTTTTGCGTCTCCTAGCTCTAATTGCTGTTTAAGAAAAGATGCTGCTTCACCAGAGGAGCAAAGGATTACGCCACAGTAGCCTGGAACTTGATCGGCTAGTACCGAAGCTGTTCCAAAACCCAGGCACGCAATTAAAGAGGTAGCAAAGAAGGTCTTTGCAAAGGTTTTAATTTTTGCTTCCATTTTTGCCTGTTTATTTGAGATTTGAAGGATGGGCAGAGGCTCAACTTCTGATTCTTCATCAGCCAGCTGGTTTACCCAAATGAATGAATTATCCACTTATAAAGAACGGAATGAGAAAACTTCACTTGATTCATAAGAGATTGCAGATTGCCTCAAAGAGAATAGAAGTGGGATCTGAAGGTTAAAAGGACAATTCTTAAAACGGTAATAGAAGAATGGAAAAATGCTCATGCGGCATCAACGATTAGTAAGAAAGGAAACGCTGTCTTATGACAGATCTGTTAAGTCTCCAAGCTCGTATCATGAGGCTAAGCCTTTTCTCAATAATCGAAATAGACACTTAAAGTACTTGATTTCATTACAATCCTCAAAATTTTTACTTTAGTTTTCAGGAGGGTTTGATGAGTGCATATAAAAGGTTGTTTCTATCCACGGTTCTAGCTTCCGTCTTTGCTCTTCCTACATGGAGCGCATTAGCTCAAGAGAACTTTTCCCTGGATGATTTCATAGCAGATTTGAATGAAATAGTTAGCGTTGATACAAAGACCGGCTATGAAGAGGGCGTTAATAAAGTCATGGATATCCTGGCGAATCGTTTTTCTAAAGCTGGCTGGCATGTTTCTGAATATCAATGCTCTGGAAGAGGTAAGGTATTGATCGCCACTAATAAGCCAAACCTTGAGCAATTCGATGTTTTGCTTAGCGCTCATGCCGACACAGTCCAAGTTGTAGGAAATGCGGAAAAGTATCCTCTAACGGTCGGTGAAGATCTAATTGCGCATGGAGCCGGTGTCGCGGACGACAAAACTTCTCTGAATACAGTTTGGTGGATTGCGAAGTCTCTTCCTCAAAAAATCAAGGATAAGCTAGACATTGGAATCATTGTTAATCCGGGTGAGGAATCTGGAAATGATTGCACTCGCGCAAAACTTGATGAAGTAGGTCATAAATCTAAAGTAGCTCTTGTGTATGAACCCGGACGTCCAGGTAATGGCGCAGTTAAAGTGCGTAAAGGTTCAATGACACTTGCGTTTGATTTCCAAGGGGTTACCGCTCACGCCGGTAATGAGCCCGAGAAAGGCCGTAACGCAATTGAAGCCATGGCATTAGCAATTCCACAAATAAAAGCAATCGCACAAAAATATCCTGGCGTTACTCTTAATGCCGATATCGTCAGTGGTGGAACTGTAGTCAATGCAATTGCTGATAAAGCCAATGTCCAATTTGATTTTAGGTTCAAGGACGACCAATCAAGGGATGCTGTTGTAGAGGAAGCTCAACAACTGTGCGATAAAGGATTTGCTCCAGATGTGAAATGTGAATTTCACTATAGAAAATCTTCAGCCTTAGCTCTTACTCCTAAGTCGGAAGAGCTAATTAAGCTTGTGGACCAAGCAGTTAAAGAACTTAACCAAGAACCGCTTCAATGGCTAGAAGTAGGTGGTTCCTCTGATGGAAATAGACTTTCAGGAGCAGGCGCCGCAGTAGTTTGTGCTATGGGAGCAATTGGCGGGGATCTTCATCACCCAACTAAGGAATGGTCGGATCTAAACAGCGTAAAGCCAAGAATAGAGCTTGGAACAAAAGTACTGGAACTTATTGCTGAAAATAAGAAGTAAAAGTTAACTTTCCTTGGATTGTGGCTTCCGCCTATTCCCAAATGAAGAGCTAATAGCGGAAGCTGCATTAGTCATAAGGTCAAAAAAACCATACGAAATCCGATAAATACCAGCCAGGAAATAAGCTATTCCGGAAGTGCTCTGTGTTAGGAACCTAACTGGGACCTCTGCGTGATTCAGGAACGAAGGGAATTTAATTCCGATGGATAAACTTTTCCGACAAATGATCAAGCCAAGGATTGGATTCGTTGTGGGAGCCTAAAGTTGAAAGAGCCTGTTGGTTTGATTAGTCGACAAGTTTCTGCTTATTAAAACACAGCAGGCTTTCGATTTAAGTTTCGGAAGCCTGCTGTTGTTAAAGTGGAAAACTTTTATTTGCTAGGGACGAATCGCAAGGCGCCCAGCTAAGTGGATGTTTTAAATTCCTGCGGGAACGTTAACTTTTACCTCTAGCATTTCTAAAAGTTTTGGCTATTGATTAGTACTTTGGATATACAGGTACGTACATGTACTCTTCAAGTGCTTTCTTTAGATCCTCTGGCTTTGCGGTCTGAGCCAATCCTTCCTTATAGCAATACTCTGCTACGCGATGGGCAATGTGCAAAGAGACTTTACGAACTTCTAGCAACGATGGCAACAAACTGCCTTTTTCCAAATCTTCCGGTGTGACAGTGTCGCTAAGAGCTTCAGCGGCTGTGAGGAAGAGCCCTTCAGGAAGACGTTTGGCTTGTGTATAGATAGAACCTAAACCAATGCCAGGGAATACGTAGCTGTTGTTAGCTTGTCTTGGTACGAACGTCTTGCCGTTAACTTCGACTGGAGCAAATGGACTGCCGCATGCGAAGAGAGCTCTACCATTGGTGTAGGTATAGGCTTCGCGAGCGGTGCATTCTGCCTTGGATGTCGGATTAGAAAGAGCAAAAATGATTGGTTTTTCGTTGATACGTGCCATTGCACCAAGGACGTAGGCATTAAAGGCACCTTCTTGTGCCGATAGGCCAATAATCGCCGTAGGTTTAATCGCTTCGACTGCATCTAGGAAAGTAGACACAGGCGCTTCGGCATGAGCGAACTGTTTCTTTGCTTCGGACAGGTTGTCTCTTGAAGAAACCACAAGTCCCTTTGAGTCAAAGAGGTAAATTCTCCTCTTTGCGTCTTCTTCTGTGTCGCCCTGCTTGACCATCATTTGAACAATCAGTTCTGCGCCACCGATAGCAGCTTCTCCGGCACCCAGGAATAGGATCTTTTGATCCTTAAGCTCAGAGCCTTTTGCCTTGCAGGCGCTCAACAGAGCGGAAAGCGTTACAGCCGCTGTTCCTTGGATATCATCGTTGAAGCAATTGATCTTATCTTGATAAGTATGAAGAAGTGCAAAGGCATGCTTATTGGCAAAATCTTCGAACTGGACGAGAACTTTTGGCCAGCGTTTCTTAACAGCCAATATGAATTCATCAATAAGTTCGTAGTAGGGCGCACCGTCAACGCGAGGTTGCTGTAGACCTAAATAAAGAGGATCCTTCAAAAGATTCTGATTATTGGTACCCACATCAATTACTACAGGTAAAGTGGTTCTTGGATGAACACCAGCGCATGCAACATAGAGTGCTAGTTTGCCTTTAGGAATACCCATGCCACCAGTTCCAAGGTCACCTAGGCCAAGACTTCTTTCGCCATCCGTAACAACGATGATGTCAACTTCATCGTTAGGGCTGTTATCCACTACTTCTTTGACATGACCCTTGTCTTCAATAGACACATAGAGGCCGTCTGTATTACGGAAGATGTGATCGAAGTCCATGCAGGCCTTGCCTACGGTCGGTGTATAGACGATCGGCAGTAATTCTTCGATATGATTGACAAGAAGATAGAAATACAAGGTTCTATTTCTAGAGCGGAGAGAATCCATGATTTCGTATTTTGTCAATGGATTTTCTACTCCACGGATTCTGTCCATCATTCTTTTTGCCTGGAGCGCGATGGTCTGTACTCTTGGAGGAAGAAGTCCTTCAAGATGCAGTTTCTTTCTGGCTTCCTTTGTAAAAGCGGTTCCTTGATTGAAGAACGGATTTCTTAGAATCTGAACTCCAGATAAATCAGGTTGAGGCATGTGGTTCTCCTACATATTTGAGTCACATAAACTTTTGGAGGGCGTTAATAAACGCACTCCACGCAGTCTATGTTTCTCGTGTTAAGTAACCTGGCGAATGGCGAGGAAAAAAATTAAAGTCTGATTATAAAATAATAGAATATCAAA